>JACQTM010000295.1 GCA_016210825.1 Hyphomicrobiales bacterium | reverse complement strand
TCGGAATACTGCTCAACGCCTTCCCGCCACAGGAATGCGCCAACTACTTCAGAAACGCCGGATATGCTTCAACGTAGATGGATCAGACTCTAGGGAAAAGCATCTTCCCGCCAACAAGACCGGTATTTCCGATTTGATTTGATGACCGGATGCGGACTTTTCCATTCAAGCCGCGCGTTCAATCTTTTTAAGAATTCCATTTTTCAATCGCGCCTGTCTGACAAAAATCAATTCGTCGCCGGATCGGCCGGCTAGACTTTATTACATGGCCATACCCGCCGCTCTATCGCGCCGCCGCGAATATTCCGGCCCGGCATTATTTTCATACGGCTTCCGGCCGTTCTTTCTTGGCGCCGCCGTCTGGTCGGCGGCCGGCATTTTGTTGTGGCTTCCGCAATATGCCGGTGAGGTCGCGCTGCTAAATGCGATGTCGCCGCTCGACTGGCACATCCACGAAATGCTCTACGGCTATGTCGCGGCCGTGGTCGCGGGCTTCCTGCTCACGGCGATCCCGAACTGGACTGGACGACTACCAGTCACTGGAACTCCGCTCGCAGCGCTCGCGCTGCTGTGGATTGCCGGCCGTGCCGCGATTTTCTTCTCGGCGAATGTCGGTTTGTTGTGGAGTGCCGTTATCGACGTGTCATTCCTCCTTGTGCTTGCAATCGTCGCCGGGCGCGAAATCATCGCTGGACGCAATTGGCGGAACCTGCGCGTGCTTGCGATTCTGGGCCTGCTGATCCTCGGAAACATCGTCTTTCATGCTGAAGTGTGGTCGCGCGGTGCGGCGAATTTTGGCTCGCGCCTCGGGCTCGCTGCGGCGATCGGGCTGATCATGATGATCGGCGGGCGGGTTGTGCCGAGCTTCACGCGCAATTGGCTCGCGCGTCGGAGCGAAGGGCGGTTACCGGTTCCCTTCTCGCATTTCGACGCGCTGAGCTTGGCCGTGAGTAGTCTCGCTCTCATCGCCTGGATCGCGCGCCCGGATCATGTCGCGACCGGGCTCTTGCTCCTTGGCGCTTGCGTTTTACAGACCATTCGGCTTGCGCGCTGGGCGGGCGAGCGGACGCTATCCGAGCGTCTCGTATTCGTGCTGCATGTAGCTTATGCGTTCATTCCGCTCGGCTTCGCGCTGGCCGGCGCTTCGGCGCTTTGGCCGGATGCGGTCCCCATGAGCGCGGGCATCCACGCCTGGACCGCCGGCGCCATCGGATTAATGACGCTCGCGGTGATGACGCGCGCAAGTCTCGGACATACGGGGCAGCCACTCACCGCGACGCCTGTGACACAGGCCATCTATGGCTTTGCCTTGATTGCGGCGTTGACGCGCATCATCGCGGCGTTCCTGCCATCGGTGGCGCTCATGCATGTCGCGGGCGTGTTCTGGATTGCGGCATTCGGTTGCTTCGCGATTGTCTATGGCCGGTTGCTGATCGGCCGGCCGCCGGTTTGGGCCGCGCGCTGCTAATCGGGTCATTTTGCCCACGACACGCGCACGATCAACGCCATGATTGCCAGCATGGCCGCGACCAGGGCGACGGTCGATGGCCAGCCGCCATGCTCGAACGCAAGACCCGGCAGAAAGCCGCCGACGCTGCCGCCGATATAGAAGGCGGTGACATAAAGGCCGATCGCCGACGAAATACCGCGCTTCGCGCTGATCGCGACGAAGCTTTGCGAGGAAGCCTGAACGAAAAAGCCGCACGCTGCGGCGATCGCGAGCCCAACGATTATGACGGCAAGCGACGGTGCGAGCGTCAAGGCAATTCCGCAGCCCCAAGCGGTAATCGCGCCAATGACGAAGCGCCTGCGGCCAAAGTATGCAACGAGGCGTCCGGTCCACGGCGTCGTGATGGTGCCGGCGAGATAGACGACGAAGATCGCGCCGAGCGCCGCGGGCGAAAGATTGAACGGCGGTGCGGCAAGCAGAAAGTTCACGAAAGTGAAAATGGCGATGAAGTTGAATAGCACGCCAAAGCCGACGGCATAGGTGGCAACGAGTTGCGGATTGCGGAGATTGCCGAGCATTTGCCGGAACGAACTGCGCAAATTCGCGGCGCGCACGAATTTGCGCTCGCGTGGTAGCAACAGGATCACGCCAATGGCGAATGCCGCGGTAAGTACGGCATAAGCGATGAAGGCGATTCGCCAGCCGGCGGGTTCCGCCAGGAGGCCCGTCATCAGCCGCCCGAGAAATCCGGAGAGGCCGGCTGCCGCGGTATAAATCCCGGTGACGCCGGTCGCTTCGGCGGCCGGCCATTCGCCGCCGATATAGGCGACAGTCACGGCGAAGATCGGCGGCAGCAGCAGGCCTTGAACGAAGCGCCAGAACACCATCGCTTCGAGGCTCGGTGAAAACGCAATCATCAAGGTCGGAATGACAAGGGCCAGCATCGCAGCGATGATGACGTGCTTTCGCCCCAGCACGTCGGCGATGGCACCGGTGAACGGCGCGGTGAGCGCCATCGCGAGCGTCGATGCCGTCATGATGAAACTGATCTCGGCGGTGCTCGCAGCGAATTCCGCAGCAAGCAACGGCAGGATTGCCTGCGGCGCATAGAGGTTGAGGAATGCACCGGCGCCTGCGAGCGCCACGGCGATATGCCGCCTGTCAGAAAACATCGGGGAGCCGGGCTGGGGAAGGTCGACGTCATGGTCAACATTGCTCAAGTGCGAGTGCTTTGCTAGGGCTGCGGCCCCGCTTCTGCGACATGACCTCCATGCATCGCGCTTCGAACGACCATGGCACGCCGCCGCGCTGGAGCTTGTCCGGCCTTGTCACCGGCGCGCATTACGTGTTCCCGCTGTTGCCGGGCGCCGCGGTATTTGCAGCCGCCTTCGGAACGCTTGCCGCGCAAAAGGGACTAAGCTTCTTCGAGGCCACGCTCATGAGCGCGGCCGTATTCGCCGGTGCCTCGCAATTCGCGGCGATGGAAATCTGGAGCACCCCGATCACGCTTGGCACGGTCGTGTCGCTGGCGCTCGTGGTCGGTGTCGTGAACATGCGCATGCTGCTGATGGGCGCATCGCTGCGTCCATGGCTCGGCGGCCTGCCGGCATGGCAAAGCTACCCGACACTGCTGTTGACCACAGATGCGAGCTGGCTGATTGCGTCGCGCTATCGCGCCGAGGGCGGGACGGATGCTGCGATCCTGTTCGGCGGCGGGCTTACGCTGTGGCTCGTCTGGGTTCCGATGACGAGCATCGGTTTCTTATTTGGCAGTCTTGTCGATGAGCCGCGCCGCTTTGCCCTCGATCTTATCCTGCCAATTTATTTCATCGCCATGCTGGTTCCGCTCTGGCGCGGGCCGCGCCGCGCGATTCCATGGGCGGTCGGTGGAGCAACCGCGCTCCTGGTGCAGCAGCTCGTGCCCGGCTTCTGGTACATTGTCGTAGGCGCGTTTGCCGGTGCGATCAGCGGAGGCTTCATCGATGACGCCGAGTGACGCACTTACGCATGGCTCGCTGATCGCGATCTTGGCGATGACCGCGGCGACCATTTTTATGCGCGCTGGCGGCTTTTGGCTGATGGCATATGTGCCGTTGACACCGCGCGTCAGGCGCATGCTCGAGGCGCTGCCTGGCGCGGTGGTCGCCGCGCTTGTGCTGCCGATCGTGGTGAAGAACGGGTTGCCCGCATTTCTCTCCGCCGGCACCGTCGTGGCGGCGATTGCTTTTCGTTGCAACGCATTCGTGGCGCTGGCCATTGCGGTTGCAACGGCCGCACTGGCGCGCGCGTTCGGATTTTAGTGCAGCGCCGCCTTGGCGTGCGCGAGCGTCGTCTCCGGCGTACCGGACGCATCCACGCGCGCCCAATCCATCGTCCCAAGCTCATATTTTTCCTGCTGCCGTGCGATTGCGGCATCGGCGTCGGAGGCGTCTTTCTCGCGGACGCCGACGCGGGTAATGCGCGTTGTCAAATCAGCCGTTAGAAACAGGCCGTGGAAACGCACGCCGGCCGCTTGCGCGATCTTTGCGATCGCCGCACGCTCAACCGGTTGGGCGAACACCGCATCGACGACGGCCGAATGGCCGGCAGCGACGATCCGCCGCGCTTTCTCGACCAGCGCCAGATAGATTTTTTCCGTGATGGCGGGCGCATAAGCGTCGGTGGGTAATTTTTCCGTTTCCGCCCTGCCGAACAGGATTTTCCGCTCGACATCGGACCGTAGCACCACGGCGCCTGGCACCGGTGCGACATCCGAGGCCAATGCACGGGCGAGCACCGATTTTCCCGTTCCGGAAAGCCCGCCGACCGCAATAAGGGTCGCGCGCGGCGGCGCGATCAGTTCTTGCGCCAAGCGAAAATAAGTCCGCGCTGCTCGTTGAATCCCATCCCGCGAACTAGCGTCCGTATGTTCGAGCCTTGCCGCCGTCACCTTGGCGCGGATCGCCGCCCGCAGCGACATAAACAAGGGGAGTGTGGTCAGCGCGTCGAGATCTTCCATCCGCCGCGTTTCGACGAGATAGCGATTGAGTACGATGTTCGCCGGCATCATCAGACCGCGCTCGGCGAGGTCCATTAACAGGAATCCGAGATCGTAAAGCACGTCGCCCGAGGCGATCAGTCGATTGAACTCGATCGCATCGAACAGAACCGGGCGCCCGTCGAGCAGCACGATGTTGCCGAGATGCAAGTCTCCATGCACGCGCCGGATCAGGCCGTGAGCTCCGCGCTCACACAGCCGTGGCCGCAGGCGTTCGAGTTCCTGGCGGCTTGCGCGAATCAACGGCTCCGCCTCGGCGCGGAGGAAAAGGTCCGGCATCTCGGTAAACGCGATTTCATTCTGATCGAGATACGATGCGAGTGCCGCGATCCAAGGTTCGGCGGCGATAACCGGTGCCACGTCATGGGCGGCCGCGACGGCGCGGCCGAGCGCGTCGGCGAGCGCCAAGTCGATCTTCCCTGCATCGGCAAGATGATCGAGCGTCAAGTTCTCATCGAAGCGCCGCATCTCGACCGCCCATTCCACTGGCTCGCCGTGGCCATCGATCGCGAGCCGGCTGTCGGCTTGCCGGATAATCGGCACGACACGGCGATAAATATCCGGAGCAAAAGGGCGGTTGACCTCAAGCTCGGCCTCGCAGGCAGCCTTGCGCTTTTCCAGGCTCGAATAATCAAGGAAAGGAAAGCGTACGGCGCGTTTGACTTTGTAGGCCTTGTCGCCGGCGAGGAAGACGGAAGCCGCATGGGTGTCGATGCGGCTTACCTTGGCGCCGCCATGGGTTGCCGGATTGGCGAGGAGGTCGAATACGGTATCTTGCGATGTCACATCGCGATTCATCCGCGCAAGCCTCGTTGTTTTCGTTTAAATGCGGCACAAGCGGTCACCTGCCTTTGAGCAAGGTCAAAGCCGGGTGTGTCCGACCCTATATGTTGCATGTAATCTCGTCGTCGAAATCCAACCCGGAGGAGACCCGTCAATGACCAATTTGCCGCATGTGCTCAAGCGCATCCGGCTCGAGCTCGCCCGTTCCAAGGAGTTTCCCGAGGGATCGGCAAAGCACGGCTATGAATTCGTTGCGCCACTCGATGCGCAAGGCCATATCGACCCGAAGCTGTGGCAGCAGAACCGCGATCGTTGCGGTGTGCGCCGATTCTGGGAAGGCGAAGACGACGAGATTGGCCGCCTGGTGCATAAACCTGGCGGCACCGCGGCTGCGCGCTGGATTTTCGATTATGACGACAGCGCCGAATTCGATGACGAGGCGGGCTACCGCTTCGGTGCCCATGCCTTTCGGCCGGGCGAATACGTTTCAATTCGCGATGAGGAAGGCGAGATGCACACTTTCAAGGTGGTCTCGGTCGAGCCGGCGGCGTGATTGCTCTTACCGTATTGACACTTGTCAATGACAGCGCTGCCTAATCATCTATAATTACTAAATACTTCGGCCGCAGTGCTCAGCCGGAGGCCCCTTATGACAACACGAAGATCGAAGGAGATGATCATGACTAGATCGTATCTTCCGTCGCTCTTTGGACGCGACGGTGACATGCTCGGACCGTTGTTCCGCGAAGTGGAGAAAACGTTCGATGATTTCTCGCGTCGTTCGCCATTCGCGCCTTTCAACGGTGGCTTAATGGCGCCGAAGGTGGATATCGCCGAGGCCAAGGATGCCATCGAGGTAACCGCCGAGCTTCCCGGCGTCGAGGAAAAAGACATCGACGTGACGCTCTCCGACGGCGTGCTGACGCTGCGCGGCGAGAAAAAGAGCGAGCGCAAGGAAGAAGACAAGAGCAAGAATTGGTATTTGGAAGAGCGCAACTACGGCTCGTTCGCCCGTTCGATTAAGCTCCCGTTTGATCCCGACTCCAACAAAGTCGAGGCGAAGTTCGACAAAGGCGTGCTTCGTATCCGGTTGCCGAAACCGGCCGAGGTGGTGAAAAAGGAGAAGAAAATCGAGATCGGCAAGTCTTAATCCCTTAGGCCTTGCTGGACTGCAAGGTCTGTCGCGCCGCCATTCCATTCGCAGCCGGAATGGCGGCGCTTCTTTATTGCCGCAACAATCCTATTGACCCGGCGGGCGGGGAGTCGAAGATGGCGCGCGATCAACGCAAAGCCCCAAGGGAGGACTTCAACGTGCTTGTCGATCATCGCACTTATCGTTTAAGGCCGGGTACCGTGCAGCCGGCGCTCGATCTTTATGAGCAGCATGGTTTTACCGCCCAGGTTAAGCATCTCGGCAAGCCGGTCGTTTACATGTTCACCGAGAGCGGCGAGTTGAACACGCTTGTGCATATCTGGGCCTATGAGGACGCGGCCGATCGCACGAAGCGGCGCGCCGCGATGCAGGCGGATCCCGCCTGGAAGGAATATCTCAAACGCAACGCGGAGGCGGGTTATCTGCTCGAGCAGACCACCAAGCTGATGATCCCGGCTAAATTCGCGCCGATCGCGCGCTGACGCGGCGCGGCAACATCGTCATGCGCGCGAATGACGGCACCCGTAGCGGCGGCGAGATACTGGTCGATCAGCTGATCGTCCACGGCGCCCGGCACGTGTTCTGCGTGCCGGGCGAAAGTTATCTCGCCGTGCTCGACGCCTTTCATGATCGCGAGATCGCCGTCACCGTCTGCCGCCATGAGAGCGGCGCCGCGATCATGGCGGAGGCCGTCGGTAAGGTTACGGGCAAACCGGGCATTTGCTTTGTTACGCGCGGGCCCGGCGCCACCAACGCATCCGCTGGCTTACACATCGCGCGCCAGGATTCGACGCCGATGATTTTGTTCGTCGGCCAGGTGGCGCGTGAGATGCGTGAGCGCGAGGCCTTCCAGGAGCTCGACTATCGCGCGGTGTTCGGCACGATCGCGAAATGGGTGACGGAGATCGACGATCCCGCGCGCATCCCGGAATTGGTCAGCCGCGCGTTCTATACCGCGAGCGACGGACGGCCCGGACCGGTCGTCATCGCACTGCCCGAGGACATGCTGATCGAACGCGTTGCCGTGCCCGACGCGCCAGCCTTTGAACCGGTCGAAACCTGGCCGGGGTTGACCGACATGTCGCGGCTGCAGAAGCTGATTTGGGCGGCGCAACGGCCGATCGTGTTGCTAGGCGGCAGCCGTTGGTCGCATAGCGCCTGTGACGCGGTGATGCGTTTTGCCGAGCGCTTCGCCTTGCCGGTCGCGACCACCTTCCGCCGCGGGCATCTCTTCGATGCGTTGCACCCCTGCTATGCCGGGGATCTCGGGATTGGGCCAAATCAAAAATTGCTCGCGCGGGTGAGGGCCGCCGATCTCGTCATCCTCGTCGGCGGCCGTCTCGGCGAATTGCCGTCGCAAAGCTATACGCTGTTCGACATTCCGGCGCCCAAGCCGACCTTCGTGCACGTGCATCCGAGCGCCGAGGAACTCGGGCGCGTATACCGGCCGCATCTTGGCATCCACGCGGCGCCGACCGCATTCGCGGCTTCGCTCGAAGGGTTGCAGCCGCCGAACGACATTCGCTGGCGCGACGACACGGACACAATGCACGAGGCTTATCTCACTTGGTCGGAGAAGGCGACGGAGGTTCCAGGCGACGTCAACCTGGGCGCGATCATGATCGCGCTGCGCGAGCGGCTCGCGCCCGAGGATTTCATTTGCAATGGCGCCGGCAATTTTGCCGGCTGGATCCATCGCTTCTACCGCTTCCGTCGCTTCGCCACGCAAGTCGGCCCGGCATCGGGCTCGATGGGTTACGGCGTGCCGGCGGCCGTTGCCATGAAGCGCCTGCATCCGGAGCGCATCGTGGTCTGCGTCGCGGGCGACGGCGATTTTCTGATGACCGGCCAGGAATTCGCCACGGCTGTCCAATACGATTTGCCGATCGTGGTGCTGATCGCCGATAACGGCATGTACGGCACCATTCGTATGCATCAGGAACGCGATTATCCCGGCCGTATTTCGGCGACGGCGTTGCGCAATCCGGATTTCGCGGCTTATGCGCGCGCGTTCGGCGGCTTTGGCGCGACGGTGGAGAAGACCGCCGATTTCCTCAAAGCCTTCGATGCGGCGATGGCTTCAGGCAAGCCATCGATCCTGCACCTGAAGATCGATCCCGATGCGATCACGCCGTCGACCACGCTTGACGCCATCCGCCGCAAGGCGCTCGGCCACAAGATTTGAGGAACCACAATGCGGGACATTCTGATCGTGCTCGCGCTGGCCGTCTCCGCCGCGCTCTTCCTCGGCATCGGCAAGTATGCCGACGACAATCATGTCAGGCGCGATCCTGAACGCGGCGTCTTCTACGCGACGAGCACGCTACGTAGTCTTTTGACCGATGCGCCGACGGCTAAGCGCTATGTTTGGCCCGTTCTTTTTCCGTTCGATTTCATTTTCATGGTCGTTGCCGCCGTGTCGATGGCGTGGGCATCGTATCACTGGGGATCGTCGCTCGGCTGGTTCATGGATCGGCCTTGGCTATTTCTCGTGTTGCCCTTTGCTTATTTTGCCGCCGATCTCGCCGAGGATGTCGTCATTGCTATGTTGATGTCGGAGCGCTTGCCTCTGTCCGATTGGACCGTTTATTCGCTCAAAGCGCTTACGGCAGCCAAACTGCTCGCCATCGCGTTGGCGTTCGTTCAAACGGTGGCGGCGGGTATCTTCTATTTTCGCGGATAAGGCATTGACTGTAACGGCTTGCCTTGCAGGGATGAATCATGGCTCATTCCTTGTATGCCCTACCGCCGCACCGAAAATGTCGAGCGCAAGCTTGCGGCGCGTCACGACGCCATCATGGCCGCGGCGCAATCGGTGGCGGCTGAAGGCGGCATGGCGGCCGTTCAGGTTGCGCCGGTCGCCGAGCGCGCCGGCATCGCGGCCGGCACGGTCTATCGATATTTCCCTTCGAAGACCGATCTCGTTGCGGCCCTTGTCGCGGCAATCGCCGAACGCGAGATTGCGGCAGTGAAGAAAGCCGCTGACGCCGCTCCGGGGCCGCTTTCTGCGCTCGCCGCGGCTATCGCGACCTTTGCTATGCGCGCGCTGCGCGATCGACGCCTTGCCTGGGCGATGATCGCCGAGCCGGTGGACGCGGCTACCGAAGCGGTCCGTCTTAGCTATCGCACGGCGCTCGCCGGCGAATGGGAACGGCGTATCGATGCTGCCATCGAACGCGCGCTCTTGCCGGCACAGGACGCAAAACTCGCCGCCGCGGCGCTGGTTGGTGCGCTGCTCGAAGGCCTGATCGGCCCGCTCGCGCCGCCATCCACAGGCGATTCGGCGATGGCGCGCGAAGCGGCGCAGACATTGACACTGTTTTCCTTGCGTGCGCTTGGCGTCGTCGATGCGCGTGCGCGCGGACTTGTGGTGCAGACCACGCTGCCGGATTGATCAGCGCATTGTCTCTTTCGCGAGCCATTCGGTGACCACGCGTAACGCGAAGTCGTTGCCTTCGGCTTCATGCTTGGCATAAATCGCGAGCTGGGCGTCGGCCGACGTGCCCCGTGCGATGATCTCGCGGCATTGCTCGGCTTCGGCGCGGCAGTCCAGGGCATCGGCGTCAGTGGCGATGCTTCCGAGCACCTGGTCGAGCATGGTTGAAACCGGAATGGCGCCATTGCCGCGGCCGTCGGCGAACGTTCCCTCGATGCCGTAGCGTTGTGCGCGCCACTTATTTTCCACGATGATCGCGCGTTCGATCGCGTCGATATTCGCGTGCAGCGACGGATCGTGAAAGAGCTTATGGGCGAGCGCGCGATAGAGCGCGGCAATCGCAATTGAATCAGGTAGCCGCGTGCAGCAATCGGGCGCGCGCAATTCCAGTGTCGGGTGATTGTGCGAGGGCCGGATCGCCCACCAAATATAGCTCGAGTCCTTGATGATGCGCGCCCGCACCAGCGCCGCGACATAGGCGTCGAAATCGTCCTGCGTACGCAGCAACTCAGGCAATCCCGTGCGCGGCAATTCGTCGTAGGCCGCGAGACGATAGCCCTTCAGTCCGGTGCGGCGCGCCTGCCAAAAGGGCGACGACGTGGACAGCGCGATGAACAGCGGCAGATAGGGCAGCATCCGCATCATCACATCGACACGCCGGTTCGGATCGGGCAATTCGACGTGGACATGCAAACCGCAAAGCATATTGCGGCGGCCGATCATCTGCAGGTCATCCATCACTGCGTCGTAACGCTCGCCCTCGGTCTGGCGTGAGCGGCCCCAGAACGCTGTCGGGTGCGTTCCGGCTGCGAGGATCGCAAGCCCATGCGTGGCGGCGATCGACGCCACCGACCGGCGTAGCTCCTCGAGCTCCGTGCGCGCCTCGGCCATCGCACGATGCGGTGCGGTCAGCACCTCGATCTGCGATTGCAGAAATTCGCCGGTGATCCGGTCGCCGAGCGCACATTTGGCGGCTTTGAAAAAAGCCTCCGGCATGCCGCGCGCGACCGACTTGGTCTCGGCATCGACAAGGAAATATTCCTCCTCGATGCCGAACCCGAATGGTTCAGCCATGGTCGATTTCCCAACAGACAGTGAGCCTAAACGCGCGACGGGGTCCGCCGGTTCCCATCGGACTTGCCGCGCGTGAGATCGAGCGTCACGCGCTTGACGCCGCGCTCGCCCGGCTTGTCGGTGACGTGGAAACCGAGATGCGCGCAGATATCGAGCATGGTCGTGTTCTCCGCCAGCACTTCCCCGTGGATACGCTTATACCCGCTCGCCATGGCATAGGCGACCATATGGCGCATCAGCAGCCAGCCAAGCCCATGACCCTTGAGCGCGGAGCGAACCAACACCGCGAATTCACCTTCCGGACAATCCGGGTCGTGATGCAGCCGCACGACGCCAAGCATCGCGCCGGACCGTTCGTCGAGAGCGATGAACGCCATTGCCTTGGCATAATCAAGATTGGTCAACTGCGCGATAGTGGCGGAACTCAGCTCCTTAACGGGCGCGAAGAAACGCAGCCGCATGTCCGCATTCGACACGGCCGCGAGAAATTCGGGATAAAGCGCGGCGTCCGCGGGCCGTAACGGCCGCATGAAAATGCGCTCGCCGCCGCGCAAGACGTCGCGGCATTCCCACGCGTGCGGATCGGCTTGCGCCTGCTTTTCGGAATCGGACGTTTGCGCCGCTGCCATCGTCCTCAATGCGACATGATGACTGGAACGGTCATCGCCCCAAGGATGCCGCGTGTCGCGCCACCCAGCACGAACTCGCGTAGCCGCGAATGACCGTAGCCGCCCATGACGATGAGATCGGCCGAGCTGTCGGCGGCATAGGAGAGGATGGTGTTGGTTACATCGACGTCCTTGGCGACGATTCGCTTGACGTCGACTTTCATTCCGTGGCGCGCCAGATGCTCGCCCATGTCGGCGCCGGGAATCTCGTCGCCCTTGCCGCGGTCGCCGGCGACGATGAGTACGTCGATCGCCTTCGATCGCCTGAGGAAGGGCATCGCGTCGGCAATCGCCCGCGCCGCGGTGCGGCTGCCATCCCAGCAGGCGATGACGCGGTTGAGTTTGAGCGCGTCCTTTTGGATATAGGGAACGATGATGACCGGGCGGCCGGACCCGAACAGCACGCCCTCGGTGATGAATTCCTCGGGCGCGGCCTCCTTGGGTTTTGGCTGTCCGATTACGGAAATGTCAAAACGCCGCGCCATGCGGCCAAACTGGTCCGCGGCTCCGGCGAGCGTCGCACTGAGCAGGCGCGTTTCGGCCGCGAGACCGTTGCGCTTGGCGGCAGCTTCGAAGCGCGCGATGGCGGCCTTGGCCGATTTTGTGCTCTCCGTGCGCTGGGCCTCGATAAAATCGGCAGGGATTCCGCCCATGATCGACGGCGGGATCACCGGATCGTAGGCGAAGGCGATACCCGCCACATGCGCGGTAAACGTCGATGCGATCGAGATCGCGTAATCCGTAGCCGGATCGCTGTCGGCGCCGACTTTCAGATTGACGATCAGGTCCTTGATCATTGCTTGCTCCCGGATAAATGCGTCCGGTGCTCGCGCCCGGATGACGAAAAAACTCTAAACGCCCGCTATGCGGCGATCTTGATGCAGGTCAAAAGTGACAACTATCATGGTCCATCGCTTCCATCATAGGCTGCGCAATCCGTCAGCACGATGCACTTAGCACGAATTGTCAATATAATTGCTGAGCTAGAAGATGACAGAGGCAATTGGGAAAAGACGCCAAGCATGTCCGTGAAAATGCCGGAAACCGACAAAGGCGTGCTCGCCCGCCGCGAGCGGATCGTTGCGGCTTTGCGCGCGATCGTGCCGGGCGAAGGCGTGATCGCGAGCGAGCGCGAGATGCGGCCCTATGAGTCCGACGGCCTTACGGCCTACAAGCAATTGCCAATGGTTGTGGTATTGCCGGAGACCACCGCGCAGGTCTCGGCGATCCTGCGCTATTGCCACGACAATAAAATAAAAGTGGTGCCGCGCGGCGCCGGTACCTCGCTCTCGGGCGGCGCGCTGCCGCTCGAAGACGGCGTGCTGCTCGGCAT
>JACQTM010000294.1 GCA_016210825.1 Hyphomicrobiales bacterium | reverse complement strand
CATCGTCGGCGGCGCCATCGATATAATCAAAAATCGGACCCGGAAGGCGTCGCCTGGCGAGTTCGCGGAAATCGTGGAAATTATGGCAGTCGCGCAAGCGCATGTTGTGATCCGCGTTCAATCAACTCATGCACAGAGCGCTGCCCATCACTCCCTATCCGTCTCTTCATCGGGATGCTTAATGAGCCGGAATTGCACGGCGTCGGAATCGTTCTCGGAATTGAGTTTGCCGTTGCATATGACACATTGAGAATTAGGCGGGTACCGGAAGCGACCCTGGTGTGGGATCACTTCGTAAACCGCACCGCAGGTGCAAGTGATCTGCTTAATCTCTGTCACGGTGAAAACAGAAGTTGGCCATTTGCCCGCAGGCAGATCTCCTCCGTCAACGCGCCATCAGAGCAATTGCAAGCCCGACAATACTGCTGTCACGATGTCAAAATCAAACTGGAAGCAATGCCCCCGCGAACCGCTCAGCGCCCGGCGGTGATGACATTGAGCAATGCCGGCGTACCCGAACGCACCTTTTCGAAGGCGCGCTGCAAGGCGGCGGGAAGCTCGCCCGGATTGTCCACTTTTTCGCCGTATCCACCGCAAATCTCGATGGTCTTTTCGTAAGCCGGCGCGGGCTTTAATTCCGTCAGCGGCATGACGTTCGCCTTGGCGGCGGCGCCGTCCGGATAAAGGTCGAGCGTGGCGCGGCGCACTGCGTGCCATGACAGATTGTTGGCAATGATGGTCAGCGTCGGAAGTTTCTCCGCCTGCGCCACGTAGTGATAGGGCAGCGGATTGCCGAACATGTAAGAGCCGTCGCCGACGGAGACGATCACCTCACGCTCACCGTCAGCGAGCTTGGCGCCGAGGCCAGCGCCGAGGCCAAAGCCGAGCCCGCCCGCGAGCATATTACCCATGTAACTCCCGGACACCGTCAGGTCGAGATTGGCGACGCCGAGGCCAAGCTCGCTGATAACGACAGCATCCTTTGCCTTTTGCTCGCTGACGCAGGCCGCGAGCCAGGCGGGATGGATGGGCGTTTGCGTCCGCGCCTTGTCAAGAAATTGGCGGCGCTTTTGCATCAGCTCATCATGAGCTGCCGCGATTTTTTTTCGCCGGCTGTCGATCGCGACTTGGTGCCCATTTGCGGCGGTTCTTAATGCCGCCCGCAGCATGGCAAGCGCTGCGCGGATTTCACCCGTGATGGCAAGATCCATCTCGATGTCGCGAAACGGATAGCGGGCCGCGAGCGGATCGGTGGATATGTGAACGATCTTTGCGCCGGCTTTTGGCGTCGCCACCCGTGGCATCCATGGCACGACGCTTTCGAGCACGAGAATGGCGTCGGCCTTCGCAAGCCAAGGTGTGGAATCAAATCCGAGATGCATCGAGTGGTCGGTTGGCAGATTGAGATCGCGCGCCTCGTTTTGCACCACTGGCAAGGCAAATTCATCTGCGAGCGCCACGAGTTCGGCCATCGCCGCGGGCATACGGCCGGCGGACGACGTGATGATGAGCGGAAATTCCGCATTGCTCAGGATATTCGCCACCTTCTCGATGGCTTCCGGCGACGGTACGGCGTCGGTAACACCAAGCGGCCGGTTGGTAACGCGCCGCGACGGCGTCGCGGGCTCCGCCAGCACTTCGCGCGGCATGGTGAGATAAACCGGGCCGCGCGGCTCGCTCATCGCGACGTCGAGTGCGCGATCGACGATGCTCGCCACTGGCTGGCCGCTGCGAAGCTCGTAATCCCACTTCACCATTTCGCGCACGACCGACCCCTGGTCGAACATCTCCTGGCCCCAGTGGATCGAACGGTTGCGCGAGGCAATGCTGCCGGTCTCGGTCAAGGGCGTGCGCCCGGCGGCGAGGAGCAGGGGGATATTGTCGCGCGCGGCGTTCATCAGCCCGCAGATCGCGTTCGCGGTGCCGACGTTGACATGCACCATGACCGCCGCAGGCTTGCCCGCGATGCGGTAATAGCCATGTGCCATCGCCATCGCCACATTCTCGTGCGGAACGGTGATTGCGCGCGGATATTTGCGGCCGCGGTTGTGATTGCGTGCGATCGCCTCGATGATCGAAGCAAAGTCGGTTCCCGCATTGGCGAACACGTACTCAACCCCGCGCTCGGCCAGGCGCGCGAGGAAGGCCTCCGCGGTGATTTCAGCTGGTAGCGGGCTGCTCATCGGGACTTGGCTTCTGACATTATTACTATGGCGGCCATTTCGCTTAGTCTCGCCCCGATGTTCGTCTTCCGTTCAACGGCGCGATGGTGCGAGCCGACAAAAGTCTCATAAGCCGCCCACATCAGGGATTGGTGCGTCACTTGGTCTCTGGTATGAACCATAATGAATAATTGGAATGTTCAGCCAGCCTGATTTGCTAGATATTACTGTCACGGCGGGCTGACGCTTATCGAGGTTAAATTCGATAAGTTCGACTGCTAACCGCCTCCACGCACGAGGCAAATCGAAAGCCGGCGTAAGATCGGCAGGTAACGCAAACAATCACGGGAGGAAGGAACCATGACTCCATCGAAGCATTCGCTTTACTTCGGCGCGGCTGCCGCGCTCGTTGCAACATGCGGGCTTGCGTCCGCGCCGGCGCTCGCCGCGTGGGAGCCGACGAAGCCCATCGAATTCATCATTCCCGCCGGCACCGGCGGCGGCGCCGACATCATGGCCCGCACCGTCCAAGGTATCGTCACCAAGCATAATCTGACGAAGCAGCCGATGGTGGTGGTCAACAAGTCCGGCGGTGCGGGAGGCGAGGGCTTCCTCGACGTGAAGAACTCCAAGGGCGATCCGCACAAGATCATCATCACACTCTCGAATCTCTTCACCACGCCGCTCGCAACCGGAATTCCGTTCAACTGGAAAGACCTGACGCCGGTGGCGATGCTTGCGCTCGACGAATTCGTTCTGTGGGTCAACGCCGAGAAACCCTACAAGACCGCCAAGGAATATGTGGACGCCGCCAAGGCCGCGAACGGCACCTTCAAGATGGGCGGTACCGGCTCCAAGCAGGAAGATCAGATCATTACCGAAGCGATCCAGAAAATCACCGGCGCCAAGTTCATCTACATTCCGCAAAAAGGCGGCGGCGCGGTGGCGGTGCAGCTCGTCGGTAATCACGTCGACTCGACCGTGAATAATCCGAACGAGGCGATCGCGCATTGGCGCGGCGGAAAACTCAAGCCACTGTGCGTATTCGACTCAAAGAAGCTCGACTACACCGACAAGATCGCGGGCGACCTGTCGTGGAACAGCATCCCAACCTGCAAGTCGCAGGGGCTCGACATCGAGTATCTGATGCTGCGTGGCATCTTCATGCCGGGCGGTGTGAGCAAGGATGCGGTCGCCTATTACATCGATCTGTTCAAGAAGGTGCGCGAGACGCCGGAATGGAAAGACCTGATGAAGAACGGCGCCTTCAACCAAACCTTCATGACCGGCGACGCCTATACCAAGTGGGTCGCAACGGAAGAAAAGCGCCACGAAGACCTGATGAAGGCCGCGGGCTTCCTCGCAAAGACCAACTAATACCAATGATGTGCTGCCGCCGGCGGATTCTTTCCGCCGGCGGTCGCCTGCGATCGTCGCGGAGAACAGCAAATGGCCAAGAGTGAAGGGGGCATGTTCGGCGCCGGTCCGGCGCATAGGTCCGTGGAGATCGGCGTCGCCTTAGCGATCGCAATCTTCGCCCTGATCATAATCGTCGGCAGCTACAATGTCGGCATGGATTGGGCCTTCGACGGACCGAAGGCGGGATTCTTTCCAT
>JACQTM010000293.1 GCA_016210825.1 Hyphomicrobiales bacterium | reverse complement strand
GTCTGCTATCATCCGGTGCTTGTGGTTCGGCTTCTTGCAGCGCGCCGCCGCACCAACGGCGCGCCGTATCTCCCTTTCCTTAAGTCGCGGCGCCGGACGGAAAACCGGTGCCCACTTTTCCTGGCGCCGCTCTTTGTCTTCCCTTCTCGCGGCGCCGGACGGAAAACCGGTGCCCACTTTTCCTGGCGCCGCTCGTTATCGCGATGTCGCCGTCATCGTTGCCGGGCGCGGATCGCCAAGCGCCACCCAGACGTTCGGATCGGTCTGCGACTGCCGCTTGACGAAGCGGTAGCCGGTCTGCGCCCAGGGCAGGATGTCCTCGTTCTGATTGTCGAGGACGAATTCGCCCTTGTCGGTCTTCACCGTGAGCACGGCGTGGCCGTCGCCCTTCTTGTCGCGCACGACGGTGACGAGCAGCGCCTCGCGCGGCCAGCCGGCCTTGATCAGCATCTTGCGCTTGAGCAGGACATATTCCTCGCAATCGCCCTTGCCGTCGTCGGGGTAATCCCATTTTTCGACGACGCCCCAATGCTCCATGTCGGTCACGGGCTTGATGGTGTCGTTGACCCACCTGTTAATGCTGACGAGGTCCTTCCAGACCTTGCTGGTCAGCACCACGTCGCGCGCGGCGCTTGGGCGCGTGTCGCATTCGCTCCTGTAGCGCTCGCAGAAATCGATCCAGCCGATCGGCGCGCGCGCGGCGGGCCCGGTCGAGACGAACAGCAAGGGTTCGTTCGCGCCGGTGACGCTCGTTGACGTCATCACGATCGCGATGGCGGCGGCGCCGGCTATGGCCAGCATCCTTGCGGAAGACCGCTTCATGGGTTGACCCCTCCCTTGTCGTTGGGCGGATCGTCCCAAAAGCGCTTGAAATCGGCGCTAAATCGCGCATTCGGTTTTGAAGCGAACGAAACTAAAGAGCGCGACGAATGCGCGAAAAATTTTCCGGCAATTTTTTTAAAATGCGCAGTAAATGCATTTGATTAAAATTGTCGCGATTAACCGCAAGCGCGCAGACGCGCCGGGCCTGCGCACGGCGCACACGGCCGCGAATTAACGCTTGAAGCGAAGTTGTGGAGGGCAAAAAAGCGCATCTGCGCGCGGTGCTTGCGGTGGAAACGCCGCGCAAATTGCACGCACCGCGTTCACCCGGCGGTAATGCTCTCTTCGAGAAAGTCGATGTGCTGCAGCCGCAGGAACTCGATGGCAAAGCCGTTATCCAGGTGGCGCACCACCCGGCCTTGGACCTTGCCGACGATGATTTGCGCACCCATGGCCGGGCGCTCGGTGGTGGCGATGGCGCAGCCCGATTGCGACATGTCGATGATTCGGCAGCCGACATTGGTGCCGTTCGGCAGGATCATCATCGCGTTCGGGTTGCGCGGCACGATACGGCCGTGGCGGCGGTCTTCCGGCAGGTTGAGGATGTGGCGGTTGGCGAGCCAGGTGAGCTGGGCGGCGAGCATGTCGCGCTTGCGCGCCGTCGCCGAGATCGTCATGGCAAAGCCGTTATCAAACAGCCGCGCGATTTTGCCTTCCTGGCGGCCGAGATGGTCGATATAGGCGATGACGCGCTCGCCGACCTGGCCGATGACCGGGGCGACAATGGCTATTCCGCCGGGCGACATATTAACTACCTGGCAGGGAAATTCGCGCCGGTCCTCCAGCATATAGCGGCCGAGCAGGTTGACGCGCACGCGCTGAAAACGCCGGCGCTCCTGCGCGTGGGGCAGCATAGTCGCTGCGGTCCGAGCTTCGCTCATGCCCCGAATTCCCGTTGGCGGATTGCTCAATTGTTAGCAATCCGGCTTCGGAAAACTATTCACTCATCGTTAAAGGTGCGTTAGTCCCGTAAATATCGCTAAAATTCGTAGTTTTCCTAATCTGTCCGGCCGCCCTCGAACACGACGAGACCTTTGCGTAGACGCACATTTTCCACGCCAGGCACAAGTTCGGGGGCGCCTTCGGCTCCGATATGCCGGAGCGAGCCGAGACGCAGCGCGGAAATCGGCCGCACGCCCAGCCAATAGGGAATGTCGAGCGCGGCGAGCGCACCGAGCACACGCGCGTCGGTGCGCTTATTTTGCGCAAGCGGCAGCAATAGCAGTTCGAGCGCGACCCCACCGCCGTCGTCATTCACGGCAGGGATGCCAGCGACGAAGCCGGTGACATCGTCGGCGACCGTGGCGATGACATCGCGTAGATCGTTGCGCTCGTCCTCGGCCCACAGATCGATGAAGGCCTCGCCCTTGATTTCGCGGCCGAACAGCGCGCAGACGCGCGTGCCGGCGAGGCGGAAGGGATGGCCGGCCTTGCTATCGAGCGAAAGAATGAATGTGTCGCCGAGCACGCGGCGGATCTCGCCCGGCTCGATGTCAGCGCGTTCGGGTGCACGCCGGCCACGCCGGCACCTGTCCCAATATGCGTATAGCTCGCGGCTCGATGCGTGTTTCATCGCCATTCCTATCCCGCCGCCGTTCGCGAGACGCCGCGCTGTCTCCGGTTGGGACAGGCGCGCTCGCGGTTCGGCGCTGGCGGGAGGGGAGGTGCATTGGTCGTGCCGGAAGACGCTGCGGTTCGTGGCACGCTAGATCGCGCTGCAATTAGCATTAACGCGAGCTTGTCGTTGGCGCTGCGCGATGCATCCCGTAAGGTCGCAGCGATCCACACGCGACGCCGTTGACGAGTTTATCCAGCGGCGAAGACTTTCGAGCCCGGGGAGATTGGGGATCGTGACCGGCGCCAACGGCGCCGCCGTTCCACTGGACGGCTCCAGAGGGGAAGGCTGTTGCCTTCCCCTTTTTCTTTGCTGCGGGTGAGACGCGCCTTCCCCCGTTTTTCTTGCCGGTGAGGCACGGGCGCGCTTGCCGCCACGGGCCGTGCGGACTATGTCACCGGAAACGACTGCGGCACATTCATCGTGACAGCAACCCGCGAACCCCTTCTCAATGTGCCGGCGGTCGTCGTCGTGACGCTCGCGATCCTCGGCGGTATTCACGCCGTTCGTGTCTATGGCCTCGCGCGTGACGCCGATGTCGAGCTGCTGTTGCGCTTTGCCTTTATCCCGGCGCGTTATGAGCCCTCACTCTTGCCCTATGGCACATTTCCTGGCGGGACGCCGGCGCAAGTGTGGACTTTCGTCACCTATGCGCTGTTGCACGCCGACATCATGCATCTCGGCTTCAACGCGATCTGGCTCCTGGCGTTCGGGACACCGGTGGCGCGCCGGTTTGGGCCGGCGCGCTTTCTCGCCTTCCTTGCCGCGACCGCCGCGGTAGGCGCGTTCGTCCATCTCGCCAGCCATGTCGGCCAGCTCGTCCCAATGATTGGCGCCTCGGCTGCGGTGTCGGGCGCGATGGCGGCGGCGATGCGCTTTGCATTCCAGCGTGGCGGGCCGATCGGATTGCGCCGCGTCGATGATGCGGCCTACCGAATCCCCGCGATCCCGCTGCGTGCCGCACTGAGCGATGTGCGCATCCTCGCGTTTCTTGCCGTCTGGTTCGGAATCAATCTCCTCTTTGGGCTCGGCACCGTGAGCATTGCGGGCAACGATCAACCGGTGGCCTGGCAGGCGCATGTCGGCGGCTTTGTCGCCGGTCTCGTGCTGTTCGGACTGTTCGATCCGGTTCACGAGCCGGCCGCGGCGGGACCCGATCGCTAAAATTGTAGCGACGCGATTTTTCCCCGGCCAAAGTCCTGACACGAAGGAACATTATGCTTATACTTTCGTTGAATCGCAGCGCTGGCTTCGCCCGGCGCCATCGGGCGAGAGCCGGTTGTTGGGGAGAAATGCCCATGACCGTCAAAGCAATACTGAGTGCCAAAGGCACCAGCATCACCACCGTCGAGCCAGCCGCCACGCTCGGCGATGCCATTAGCATGCTTGCGGAACGCCGCATCGGCGCACTGGTCGTCACCGGCGCGGATAACCGACTCGTCGGCATCATCACCGAGCGCGACATCGTGCGCATGCTAGCCAAACATGGCGCGAGCGCACTCGAACTGCCGGTCACCGAGGCGATGACCCGCAAGGTCGTCACCTGCGGCCAGGCGGAAACGGTGAGCCGCGTGATGGAGCGCATGACCGCCGGCAAGTTCCGTCACGTTCCCGTCGTCGAACGCGAACGCCTTGTTGGCATCGTGTCGATCGGCGACGTGGTGAAATTCCGGCTGGAAGAGATGGAACGCGAGTCCTCGGCTTTGCGCGATTACATCCAGACTGCGTGAACGTCCTGGATCGGCGTCCGCGCAGCTCAGGTTAGCGCCGCGACGGCTTCGGTGATTTCGCCCATCGCCCGCTCGGTGGCTTGCGCGCCGATGTCGATTGCTTCCTTGGCGCGGTGGAATTCAAACAGGCCGATGTTCCCGAGCCGCGGGCTGACCAGCACGTCGGGCGGATCGCCGGCAAGGCGCGAGCGCGTCACCCGGTCCTGCATCAGGTTGAAGGCGTCGATTATCACCGTGGAGAGGCCAGGCCGCCCGCCGCGGCCAAGAAAGTGGCGCTTGATCAGATATTCCGGGCTGATCATGCCGCGGATGCCATTCGTCCGCGCAAGTTCCTCGATGCGCGCGCGTTCGTCCGCCTCGTCGGAGCCGTGGCTCGGGATCACGGTGCCGCGCCCGAGCACGTCAGCGTTGAGGTTGACGGCAATGACGACGCGGGCTCCAAGAGCGCGCGCCGCGGCGACGGGCACCGGATTGACCAGCGCGCCGTCGACAAGCCAGCGCCCGCCGATGCGCACCGGCGTGAAGATCCCGGGCAGGGCGTAGGACGCGCGCAGCGCATCGACCAGGCGACCGCGGGTCAGCCATATTTCGTGGCCTGTGGCGAGCTCGGTGGCGATTGCCGCGAAGGGCCCGGGCAAATTTTCGATTTTTTGGTCGCCGATCGCCGCCTCGAGCCGCGTCGCAAGCCGCCCGCCGCCGATCAGGCCGGAGCCGCTGAGCGAGATGTCGAGATACGCGAGCACGTTGCGCGCCGTAAGCCCGCGCCCCCAGTCCTCGAAATCGTCAAGGTGGCCGGCCGCAAAACACCCCCCGGCTACCGCGCCAATCGAGGTACCGACGATGACATCGGGCTTGATCCCCTGCGCGGCGAGCACGCGCAGGATGCCGATATGGGCGAAACCGCGCGCCGCACCGCCGCCAAGCGCCAGGCCGATCTTTCCCGGCGGCGCACTGGATTCTTCGGTTGTGGCTTCCACGGCGCGGTCACCGTTCCGAGCACGCCGCAATAGACTCTGCAACATGTTACCAATCTTTCCCGTCGCCCAATGATCGTCCCAGTCCGGCGGCAGGACAACATTTTCTCCGCGCCATGGTGAAGAGCGATATTCGCCGTTTGTGACGCAATCGCGACGCCGTCATGCGGTGGTTGGCCTGATCATCGCGAACTGGCTCTCAACCACGGCATAATTGTGATAGCCGCAGCGCGCGATAGGTTTCATTGCCGCGGTGTCGAGGAGGCCGTCGCGGATGAAGCGCTCATCGATATGCACGCCGACTACCTGGCCGATGATGACGAAGCCTTCGAGCGGGCGCCCATCGAGATCATGCAGCGGCACGGTTTGCAGCAATTTGCATTCCATGGCGCAGGGGCTTTCCTTCACGCGCGGGGCCTTGACGAAGTTGCATGGCGCAGGCTCGAGCCCCGCAGCTCGCATTTCGTTGACGCCGCGCGGGAATGGCGCCGATGTCTTGTTCATCTGGTCGCGCAAATCCCAGGTTGCGAGATTGCAAACAAATTCCTTCGTCTCCTCGACAAAGGCGAGTGAATCCTTACGGCCCTCGCTGGAGAACATGACCAGCGGCGGACGGCTGAGCACGCCGTTGAAATAAGAATAGGGCGCGAGATTGATGTCGCCCTTCGCGCTCATGGACGTGATCCAGCCGATCGGGCGCGGCGCGACGATGGCCTTGAACGGATCGTGGGGCAGGCCGTGGTTGCCTTTGCGGGCGTCGTAGAACATTTTGAGCCTTATGCAGCGTACTCATGGTTCGAGACGCGCGGCCAATGGGCCGCGCTCCTCACCATGAGGATAATATAAATCCTCATCCTGAGAGTCTGACGCGAAATGCGAGCCGAGATATCAATCGGTTACAAGATGGAAGAGGTCAGTATGCCGGCCGGGAATTTCGCGTTGGAGGCCCTTACCCGCGAGTTTTCTGATTGCCATTCGTTTTCTTGCCTTGTCGTAACCCATTGAATCGACTCGTTGCATTTCGGGCCAGGCTCTGAGGAGCACGCCAACGGGTCCGCGCTAGCGCGGCCCGATGGTAAACTCCGCGTGCGTCTCGAAGGATGAGGGATCGAGCCTCGCTAAGAACCATATCGCGTAACAATATCGGTTAGCGCTGGGCGCGGGCGATCTTCCGGCGGTTTCACCGGCCGGCCGATATGCACGAAACCAGCGATGCGTTCGCTTGCCTTGACGCCGAAGGCTTCGAGGGTGCGGCGGTCATAGGCGTACCATTCGGTGATCCAGTTGGCGGCATAACCGAGCGCGTGCGCGGCGAAAACAAGACTCATCGCGGCGGCGCCGGCGGAAAGCATTTGCTCCCATTCCGGGATCTTCACGTGCGGTGCGGCGCGGCTGACGACGGCGATGACGAGCGGCGCGCGGGCAAGGCGGTTGTGCTCAAATTCGATCTGGTCGGCGGTCGCACCCGGATTTTCGGCACGAAAGACGGCCGCGATCTTATCGCCCGCGGCGAGGCGCGCGTCGCCCTCAAATACGATGAAGCGCCAGGGCGTCAGCTTGCCATGGTCGGGCACGCGTGAGGCAATCGAAAGAATAGTGTCGATCTCAGCGGCCGAGGGCCCCGGACCGGTTAGCTCCATCGGTTTGACCGAGCGGCGGGTCTTCAGAAGATCGATGGCCTCGGGCATTCGCGGTCTCCGGACGGGCGGTTGCGCCTAGCACAGGGCGAATGGGGTGACAAACCTCGACCAATGGCTTGAATTCGCCCCGATTTCGGTCGAGAACGACCGAATGAGCATGTCCGACCGCCTGCTGCGTGGCGGCTGCCGAAGCCCGGCGGCCCTGGTATCAGCGCTTACGATTTTGGCGCTTGTCGTTGGGCCGGGCGTGGTCCGCGCCCAGTCGGTCCCGCCGCCATCCACTGCGTTGTCATCCCCGACATTGCCATTGTCTGCCGTTTCGGGACGAAGCGCGCCGTCCAATCCGGGCGACAGCCTCGTCGCACCGCAAACCCCGCTTGCGCCGCCGTTGCCGCTCGCCCCGCAAGCGGCGCCGATGGTGCCTCCCGGGCAGGTCGCGCTCGCGGTCCGCGCGCAATTTGTCTCCGACCAGACGCCAATCGCCAACGGTTTGCAGTGGCGCGTCTACACGGACAAGCCGGATGCAACCGGCGCGTTTCGCCTGATCAAGGAAGACAAGTCACCGGCGCCGACTTTTGTGCTGCCGCCCGGTGGTTACATCGTCAATCTGACATTCGGGCTCGCCAACATTGCGAAACCGGTGCTGCTGCGCAGCGACAATGTACGCGAAAGTTTTGATGTCGCCGCCGGCGGCTTGCGCATCGAGGGTCGCGTCGGCGACGCACGCATTCCGGCGGGCCACATTGCCTTCGATATCTACAAGGGCAGCCAGTTCGAGCCCGGCGACAAGCGCCCGCTGACGCAAGCCGTGATGACCGGCGATGTGGTGCTCTTGCCCGAGGGCACCTATCACATCGTGTCCAATTATGGCGACGCCAACGCGATCGTGCGCTCGGATATCCGCGTGCAGACCGCAAAGCTGACCGATGCGACCGTTACGCATCGCGCCGCTGCGATTACGCTCAAGCTGGTCAACGTAAAGGGTGGCGAGGCGCTCGCTAACACCGCTTGGACGGTGCTCACGCCCGGCGGCGATGAGGTCAAGGCGGTGACCGGCGCCTTTCCGCGTGTGATCCTGGCGGAAGGCGACTATCGCGCTATCGCGCGAAACGAAGGCAAGACCTACCAGCGCGATTTCAAGGTGATCACGGGCGTTGACAACGAATTAGAGGTCTTGGCGCGATGATTGGTTTGCACGCATTTGCCGCGTTGCTGCCGCTTGCTTTCTCGGTATGCGCGACCGGTGCGTTGGCCGCCGACGCCGCTAATGGCGCGACGATGGCGAAACGCTGGTGCGCCGCCTGTCATTTGGTCGCGGCCGATCAGCGCCAGGGCAACCCGGATGTCCCGAGTTTCGCGTCGATCGGCAAGCGGCCCAACTTCAACAGCGAGAAACTGGCGCTGTTCCTGCTCGATCCGCATCCAAAAATGCCGAATATGGGATTGAGCCGCCAAGAAGCCGCCGATCTCGCAGCCTATATCGCGACACAGGGAAAATAACCCCCGCATCACCCTGCAAACGCGCAACAAGATTGGTTCACCATCGTGGTGCAACAGCAAAGTGCAGTGGGACGGTCTTTTGTCGAGAACCTCGAGCTCAACAACACCGCAATCCTGCTCGATGTCGACGGTACGCTGCTCAACATCGCGTCGTTGCCGCATCTAGTCACCGTTGATCCGGCGCTCGAACGCACATTGGCGCGATTATTGCTGCTCACCGGCGGCGCGCTCGCGCTAGTGAGTGGACGTAAGATTTCCGACCTTGACCGGCTGTTCACGCCGCTTGTCCTGCCGGCCATCGGCGTGCATGGCGCCGAGCTTCGGCTCGGCGGTACGGGCTCCACCATCCAGCGCTACAGCGATCCGATCGATGCCGAGTTGCGTGCTCGCCTCGCCAAGCTCACGGAAATCGATCCCGGCATTGTCGTCGAGGACAAGGTTTTTTCCATCGCCGTGCATTACCGGTTGGCGCCGCAACGCGCGCGCATGCTGCAGGATTTGATCGGTGCCATCTGCGCGGAGTTCCCGCTCGCCGTGGTGGAAATCTTGCCGGGCCGGGAAGTCATCGAGGTCAAACGTCCGGCGTTCGACAAGGGAAGGGCGGTGCGCGAATTGATGCGGCATTCGCCCTTCCGCGGCCGGCGCCCGGTCTTCATCGGTGACGATGTGACCGATGAATTCGCCTTCGCCATCATGCCGGAATTTGATGGATTGGGCTTTTCCGTCGGCCGCGTCATTCCCGGGCTTGCCGGCAGTTTTGAAACTCCTGCCGAGGTTCGGCGTTGGCTCTATCGCCTGGCAGCGCGCAGCGAGCATCCGAAATATGACAGATCCTAACCTTGATCTCGCGGTGATCGGCAACGGCCGAACCGCGGCACTTCTCGATGCCGCCGCCCGCATCGTGTGGTGGTGTCTGCCGCGTTACGACGGCGATCCGGTGTTCTGCCGGCTTGTCGCCGGAGCTGAGGAAAAAGGTTTCACCGACATCGTGGTTGAGCGCCTCGCAGAGGCGCGCTCCGAATACATCCGCAACACGGCGATCGTGACCACGACCCTGATCGACCACAATGACGCGGCGGTGCGCGTCACCGACTTCGCGCCGCGCTTTCCGACATATGGCCGCACGTTCCGGCCGCCGCAGCTCGTGCGCATCCTCCAGCCCGTCGCCGGACTGCCGCGCGTCACCATCCGATTTCGCCCGACGCATCGCTACGGCGAGCTCGTCGCCTCGCGCTCATCAGGCAGCAATCACATCCGCTATTGGCGTGACGAAGTTCCGGTGCGGCTGACCACCGACGCACCGCTCTCATACATCGAAAACGAGGCACCCTTCGTGCTCACGCGGCCGGTACACATGGTGTTCGGCGTCGATGAGCCGTTCGACGGCGCGCTTGAGACAACCTGCCGCGATTTCTTCGAGCGCACGCGCGACTATTGGCTCGAATGGGTTCGGCGGTTGGCGTTCTCGGTCGATTGGCAGGACGAGGTCATCCGCGCCGCCATCACACTCAAGCTCAGCAGTTTCGAAGAAACCGGTGCGATCGTCGCGGCGTTGACCACGTCCATTCCCGAGGGGCCGGGATCAGGGCGCACCTGGGACTACCGTTATTGCTGGATGCGCGATGCGTTCTTTGTCGTCCGCGCGCTCAACCGCATTGGCGCCACCAAGACGATGGAGGATTTCATTTCCTACATTCTCGCGATTGCCGCCGGCCGCACCGAGCCATTACGCGCCGTCTATGGCATCGTGCATTCCGAGCCGCTCGACGAACGGATCGCGGCGAACCTGGCCGGCTATGGCGGCGATGGCCCGGTGCGCATTGGCAACGCGGCGGTAGCGCAGGAGCAGCACGACGTCTATGGCAGCGTCATCCTTGCGGCGACGCCGATGTTTTTCGACCGCCGCTTGCCGCGGCCCGGCGACGAGGGGTTGTTTCGCCAAATCGAGCCGCTCGGCGAGCAGGCCGCGAAAATCGCGCTGACGCCGGATTCCGGCATCTGGGAATATCGCGGTCGCAAAAGCGTGCACACCCATTCGGCGGCGATGTGCTGGGCCGGATGCCAGCGCCTTGAAGCCATCGCCGAGCATTTAGGGCTGCAGGCCCGCTCGCAATATTGGAACGCGGCGGCCCAGAAAATCGGCGCGGGGTTGCTGGAACGCGCCTGGAATCCAAAGCGAAACGCCTTCACCGGGGCACTGGACGGCGACGACCTCGATGCCAGCGTGCTGTTATTGCCCGATCTCGGCCTGATTGAACCAAAAGACCCGAAATTCGTTAGTACCGTGGAGGCAATCGAACGTGAGCTGCGGCGCGAAAAGCATGTCATGCGTTACGTTGCCGCAGACGATTTAGGCCTGCCGGAAACCGCTTTTCTGATATGCCGTTTTTGGCTGATCGATGCGCTGTGGGCGATCGGCCGCCGCGAGGAGGCACGCGAGATGTTTGTCGACGCGCTGGCGCTGCGCAACCGCTTTGGGCTGCTATCCGAGGATGCACACCCGGTTACTGGAAAACTGTGGGGTAATTTTCCGCAGACCTATTCCATGTCCGGGTTAATCCTCACCGCGCAGCGCGTGTCGCGTACGTGGGAGGACCGCTATTGGCGCGGCTGGTCATAGTCTCAAACCGAGTTGCTGTTCCCGATCGCACCAAACGCCCCGGCGGGCTCGAGGTGGCGCTGAGGGCGGCGTTCAAACGCCATCCCGGCGTTTGGTTCGGATGGAGCGGCCGCGTCGCCAGGAAGCGATCCGACGTGCTTACGCAGCGCATCGAGCGCGACTGCATCACCTATATCGTGACCGATCTCGCCGATGAGGATTTCCAGGAATTCTACAACGGTTTCGCCAATCGCGTGCTGTGGCCGATCCTGCATTATCGCGTCGATCTTGCGGAATTCACCCGGCGCGACCTCAGCGGCTATTTCCGTGTCAACGAGCGTTTCGTCAACGAATTAAATCACATCCTGCGGCCTGACGACCTGATCTGGGTGCACGACTATCATCTCATCCCGCTCGGGCGCGCGTTGCGGCAACGCGGACATCGCAACCGGATTGGGTTCTTTCTCCATATTCCATTTCCGCCGCCGGAAATCCTTACGGCCTTGCCCAACCACGAACAGCTCATTCCGCGCTTGACCGACTACGATCTCATTGCCTTCCAGACCGGGGATGACGCCTCGAATTGCGCGCGCTATCTCACCCGGGAATGCGGTCTGCACAGCCGCGATTTCAATTTTTCCGTGGGCGATCGCGTTGTGCGAATAGATATCTGCCCGGTCGGCATCGACGTCGAGAATTTTGCACGTCTCGCTCGCCGCGCCATGCGCGCGAGCTTCGTGCGCGAGGTGCTGGACAGCCTCTCGGGCCGCGCCATGATCATCGGCGTCGACCGTCTCGATTATTCAAAGGGCATCACGTATCGCATGGAAGCTTTCGATCGCTTCCTCGCCGCCCATCCCGAATGGCGCGGCAAGGTGACCTATCTGCAGATCACGCCGAAGACCCGCACTGAAATTCCCGAATACGCGCAGATGGAGGAAGTGGTGAACGGCATCGCCGGCCACATCAACGGGACCTATGGCGAGGCCGCCTGGACGCCGATCCGCTACGTCAACAAGGCGCACAGCCGCACCGCGCTCGCCGGGCTTTATCGCGGCGCGCGCGTCGGGCTGGTCACCCCGCTGCGTGACGGCATGAATCTCGTTTCAAAGGAATACGTGGCCGCGCAGAACCCCGACGATCCGGGAGTGCTGATCCTGTCGCAATTCGCCGGCGCCGCGCACGAGATGAAAGACGCGCTGCTGGTCAACCCTTACGATCCCGAAGGCGTCGGATCAGCAATCTCCCGTGCGCTGTCCATGCCGCTCGACGAACGGCAAAAACGGCATCGCGCTCTGCTCGCCGTACTCGTCCAGAACGACGCCCCCCATTGGGCCGATCGTTTTCTCGCCAACCTGCAGGATAAAAAGTCACAACCGCAATGGGGCGCGCAGCCAACGCTTAGCATGAGTGAATCAACGCGCAGCCACGCACGTATGCTGCGTTAATGGCCCCGATGTGCGAAACAGAAATGAAAATCGCATGTTCAGACCCCATATCGCGTTATCAAATCCGCCCCCACATTAGGCTAAATCCCAGATTCACCCGGCCAGAAACACGTCTCTCGGCCCTGGTTGAGATAATGTATTGATTCAACAGGCAGCGCAGTCGCGTTCTCGCACCCAAACAAGTACACAAGCACATCGTGAAAGCATCTGACGTATTGTGGGCCTTACTAAGCACGACTCGAAATATTATTTTATATGTTTCGTGCGCTCGCAAAGAAATGGCGGCACCTAAGAAAAAGCGGAATTGGTTGCGCTAATCTAAATATGGAAACAATAAAGAGTCTCGATTATATGATGACTTGTCACTAGCCGCATACTTCAAGGAGACAAACGTGAGAAAGAAAACAACCGCCTCAACAAGGAAATTGGGGCGGGTGCGTCATGACGCGAAATTGAAGAGCGGCAAGGGAACGTTTTATGTCCTTGAATGGAACAAGATTCCCAGTGGCGAAGAATGGCGACTCCGGTCCACCGACGGCAAGCTGCTGAGATTAACAACGACGGCTTCATCGACCTCAGCCATGGATGACGCAGTCGTCATTTATTCAAAAGCGCTAGAGCGTCTTGCCAAACGATAGACACTATCGTTTGACGTTGGGGGATGCCCTAAGTGCCCACCAAAGGGCGCTCACCACGGGTGGGCTACCGGGCATCCCCAATATTGGATTGGTCGATTCAGCAATAAGCAGACCATACTGCGGCTACTACCGCCGAATTTACGAAAAATCGGCAGCCCTGATGCATTCCATGGCAGCCAATCATGGGTTTGCAGATGGCAATAAGCGCACCACAATTATCCTAATGCATCTGCTACTTGCGAGGAGTGGATACAAACTCGTTCCTATCGCTGGCGATCCCCCATTGGATTCAGCCGTAGAGGAGCTTGTCCTGGGGGTTGTCCGTCATGACGTCTCTCTTCAAGAACTGAAAGTTTGGTTCGCGGAACGCATTCAAAGAAAATAGGTGCCCGCGCATTGGAGCGAGGCTATCAACATCAAGACGGATCAATATGGGGCGAAGGACTTGACGTGGCTGACGTGACACCGCGCCAAATGACGTTCAGATCCGCGCGCGACCGGTTAAATGCCCGGCTCGCCCGGCCAGAAACACGTCTCTTGGCCCTGGTAAACAAAGAGCGTCGGCTGCTTGCTTGGTGCGCTTTGTCCCCAATGAATAATATCGTCGGGAATGCGACGCCAATTCTTGTCGTCCAGCCAATACCATTCGTCGCCAGAGGTGGACTTATTGACCCTGAACTGGGTCTTCACCACATCGGCATTCTCACAGCAGTTCTTAAACGGAAAGCGCCTTTGCGCTTGCAGTGTGAGTTGGGCATTCCGGTACCAATCCTGCACCGCTTGCGGCGCATTGGCATATTCCGGCTTCCATCTCGCATCGGCTGTACCGGTGAGTAGGCCGGCCATAACGATGGCAACGCAAAGATATCGCGTCGATGCTCGCTGCATGCGGTCCCCCCTTGGTCCGTGGCCGCATATGGTCAATTTGAGAGCCGATTTGGTTAATAAATCGTTGTTGCCGCAGGTGGCCGAGCCACCTCCTCGGGGAGATTGAGAAAGTTCACGCCGCCTTTTTCATCCGCCGCACGTCCGGCGGCACGGCTTCGCCGGCAAGTGCCTTCAACGCCGCGTCGAGCGGCATTACTTGTTGCTGCTCGCTGCCGAGGCGGCGGATTGAAACCGTGCGCTCGGCGGCTTCCTTCTTGCCGAGGACGAGCATGGCCGGAACCTTCGCCAGCGAATGCTCGCGCACTTTGTAATTGATCTTCTCGTTGCGCAGGTCGCCTTGCACCTGAAGTCCGGCGCGCCGCGCGGCGGCGATCACCTCGCGCGCGTAATCGTCGGCATCGGAGGTGATGGTGGCGACGACCGCCTGCAGCGGCGACAGCCAGAGCGGCAGGTGACCGGCATAATGCTCGATGAGAATTCCGGTGAAGCGCTCCAGCGAGCCGAACATCGCCCGATGCAGCATCACCGGCGTCACTTTATTCGAGTGCTCGTCGATGTAGAAGGCGCCGAGCCGGCCGGGCAGGTTGAGATCGACCTGCACCGTGCCGCACTGCCATTCGCGGCCGATGGCGTCGCGCAAAACATATTCGAGCTTCGGGCCGTAGAACGCGCCTTCGCCCTTGTTCTGCGACCACGGCCGGCTTGAGGCTTTCAGCGCCGACATCAGCGCCACTTCCGCCTTATCCCACACAGCGTCCTCGCCGATGCGTTTTTCCGGCCGGTCGGAAAACTTGATGCGCACGTCGTCGAAGCCGAAATCCTCGTAGATCGACAGGATGAGATCGTTCATCTTCAGGCATTCTTCGGCGATCTGCGCTTCGGTGATGAAAGCGTGCGCGTCGTCTTGCGTGAAGGCGCGCACGCGCATCAGGCCATGCAGCGCGCCCGACGGCTCGAAGCGATGCACCTTGCCGAACTCGGCGATCTTCAGCGGCAGGTCACGATAGGACTTCAGGCCGTTCTTGAAAATCTGCACGTGGCCGGGGCAGTTCATCGGTTTGATCGCGTAGACGCGCTCGTCCTCCTCGCGCTTCGCGGTTAAGAACATCATTTCGTTGTAGGTTGGGATATGGCCGGTGGTGACCCACAGCTCGCGGTCCATGAGCTGCGGCGAGTTGACCTCCACGTAGCCGGCCTCGGTCTGGCGGCGGCGGATGTAATTCTCCAGCGTCTGGAACAGGCTCCAGCCCTTGGCGTGCCAGAACACCGAGCCCGGCGCCTCTTCCTG
>JACQTM010000290.1 GCA_016210825.1 Hyphomicrobiales bacterium | reverse complement strand
CAAATAAATGCAGAGCAAGTTACCCCCCTCTCGGCGCCGTTGGCGCCGACCTCCCCCGCAAGGGGGGCGGTGAGTGGTTTGACGCGTCTGTGAGCGCACCCTCCGGCGGATCGACGACAATTTTACCCGCATCGATATCGACATTGGGCGCCGTCGTGTCGGTGAACGGCAGCATCACGGTCGTGCCGTCGCGCAGACGAATTTCCAGAATGTCACCGGCGCCATAATTTTGAATGGCGATAAGCTCGCCTAGCGCTTCGCCCCGTGTCGTCACCGCGGCGAGGCCGATCAAGTCGGCGTGATAAAAACTTTCGTCACCAATGGCCGGTAGCCGGTCGCGCGGCACATAGAGCTTCACGTTGCGCAACGTTTCCGCTGCATCGCGATTGTCGATACCAGAAAGTTTGACGACGAAGCGATCCTTCGCCGCGCGCAGGTTTACGATCTCGAAGCTGCGTGCGCCGTCCTCCGTCTCCAGCGCGCCGTAGCCCGCTACCGCGCCTGGTTCCTCGGTAAATGACCGCAGCCACATTTCACCCTTGAGCCCGTGCGCGGCACCGAGCTGCGCCACGCAGACTCTTTTTTTTTGTTGCTTCCTCATCCTTCGAGACGCGCCCTACGGACGCTCCTCAGGATGAGGAAGAAAGATGGCCTCATGGTGAGGAGCGCGGTGAAGCCGCGCGTCTCGGACAATGAGGGTTGAGTGACCAAAATCAGCTCGCCGCCGGCTGCTCGGCCGGCTTTTCGGCTGGCTTCTCAGCTGGTTTGGCAGCAGCGGGCGCAGCACCCGCGGCCTTGGCCGCCTCTTCCGCCTTGGCTTTGCGTTCTTTGCGCGGAACCGCTTTTTCTGGATTGTTGCGCTTCTCACGCTTGCGGATGCCGGCGGCGTCGAGGAAGCGCATGACGCGGTCGGATGGCTGCGCGCCCTTGGCGAGCCAGGCCTTTACCTTGTCGAGGTCGAGCTTGAGGCGATCCTTGTGTTCCTTGGGCAGCAGCGGATTGAAGAAACCGAGCCGCTCGATGAAACGGCCGTCGCGGGGCGCGCGATTGTCGGCAATGACGATGTGATAGACCGGCCGCTTTTTCGTTCCGGCGCGGGCCATGCGAATAACTACGGGCATTGTATTTCCTTTCTTTACAAAGTGACTGTCATTCCGGGGCGCCGCGAAGCGGCGAGCCCGGAATCCAGATGCATGCGAGTTTGCTGCTGGATTCCGGATCGCACCTTCGGCGCGTCCGGAAAGACGATGTGAACTGATCGCTTCATCATTTCTTCTTTCCGAGTCCGGGGAGCTGCGGCGGTCCGCCAAAGCCGGGAAGCTTGCCGCCGAGACCGGGCAGCGGTCCGCCGGCGCCGGGGAAGTTCGGCGGCAGTGCGGGCATGCCGCCGGGCATTTTTTCGGCGAGCTTCGCCATTTCCTCCGGCGACGGCATGCCGCCGCCAAAACCCATTGCCTGGGCGAGCCCGGCCATCGGGCCGCGCTTGGCGCCGCCCATCGCCTTCATCATGTCGGCCATGGACCGGTGCATCTTCAGGAGCTTGTTGATCTCCTCGACCTTGGTGCCGGAGCCGGCCGCGATGCGCTTCTTGCGGCTGGCTTTGAGGATGTCGGGTGCGCGGCGTTCCTTCGGCGTCATTGAATCGATGATCGCCATCTGCCGCCTGAGCATGCCGTCGTCGAGATTGGCACTGGCAAGCTGGCTCTTCATTTTTGCAATGCCAGGCAGCATGCCCATCAACCCGGACATACCGCCGAGCGACTGCATCTGCGTCAGCTGTTCGCGCAAATCCGCCAGATCGAATGCGCCCTTGCGCATCTTTTCGGCGGCGCGCGCGGCTTTTTCGGCGTCGAGATTGGCTGCGGCCTTCTCGACCAGGGCGACGATGTCACCCATGCCGAGAATGCGTCCAGCGATGCGCGCGGGGTCGAAACTCTCAAGCGCGTCCATCTTCTCGCCGGTACCGATCAGCTTGATCGGCTTGCCGGTGACCGCGCGCATGGACAACGCGGCGCCGCCGCGCCCGTCGCCGTCGACGCGCGTGAGCACAATGCCGGTGAGCCCAACACGCTCATCGAATGCGCGCGCGAGATTGATCGCGTCCTGTCCGGTGAGCGCATCCGCCACCAGCAGCACTTCATGCGGTTGCGCTGAGCGCTTGACCTCGGCCGCTTCCGCCATCATCGCCTCGTCCAGCGTCGTGCGGCCGGCGGTGTCGAGCAGCATGATGTCATAGCCGCCCAGCCTGGCGGCTTGCAGCGCACGGCTTGCGATTTGCGCCGGCACTTGGCCTTCGACCACGGGTAGCGTCTCGACGGAGATTTGCTTGCCGAGGACCGCGAGCTGCTCCATCGCCGCCGGCCGGCGCACGTCGAGCGAGGCCATCAGGACTTTGCGCCTCGCCAAATCCGTGAGGCGCTTGGCGAGCTTGGCCGTCGTCGTCGTTTTACCCGACCCTTGCAGGCCCAACATCATGATGGCGATCGGCGCGGGTGCGTTGAGATCGATCGTCTGCGCATCGGCGCCGAGCGTCGCCACGAGTTCGTCATGGACGATCTTCACCACCATCTGGCCCGGCGTGACGGATTTCACCACCTCAACGCCGACCGCGCGCTCGCGCACGCGTTCGACGAGGGCACGCGCTACTTCAAGCGCCACGTCGGCCTCGATCAGCGCGCGACGCACCTCACGCAAGGCCTCGTCCACGTCGGCCTTTGTCAACGCGCCCCGCCGCGTCAGGCGGTCGAGAATCCCCGAAAGCTTTTCCGATAGACGATCGAACATCGATCTTTACGTCCTAGAACGGCCCATCTCGCGATGAGCCACTGCAAACACATTTGCGCCCGAGGGCGCATCGCGCTGTCGGGCGGGGACCTCCGGCATCTTCAAGGACCGGTCGGCGGTTGAAATTTCACATCTCTTGCGAGAGCGGGGCGGAAACTACGCGGCTCGGCACGCTCAAGTCAAGGCGACTATCGCCGCCGTTTTATTACTGCAAGGGGACGTAAACGTTGATGATGAGTTCGCCCTCGGGCGTCGTTACCGGGTCGGTGACGTACTCTTCCACGAACACATCCCTGGATTCGAGATTCTTAGCGTCAAGGAAATTCACGATCGCCTCATAGGTATCGTCGATGGTCTCATAAGAGCCGCGGTTGACGAAATTGAGAGCGCGGCCGCCCGGAGACGTGCCGATGGCGATATCGCCCTTCGGTGTATTCTTTGGCGCTTCCGCGATCGGTACCGCGGCCTGGAAGTGGAAACCGGCGTCATCGTTGCCGGAATAGATCGTCATCGGCCGCCCCACGGGCTTCAAGCCCAGGCGGTCGAGCACGGCGTTGACGTTCTTGAAGGCGTCGACCAGCGTTTCGTAAGCACTCTCCCAGTTGCCGCTGCCGCGCATAAAGATGATGGTCTGCTCCGGCAGCATTACTTCCTCGCCGAACTGGTCGGCGGACGCCGCGTCACTGGGCTTAACTGGCGCCGCATTCGCCGTGGGGGCATGATCCAGGACCAGGGGTGCCGCAGCGGCGACGACGCTTAATGCCAGCGCGACAACTAAGAATACCCAACCCGAACGCAACATTCGGTTTCTCCTGCCGTTTGGCCCAGACGCCCGCGCGCGGCATCAATCGCATGGAGAAAATATCACGTGGACGCGACTGTGGCCTGCCGAATCCGGCGCCACGGCCGGATCTCATGGTAGTCAGCTATGGCCAATTCACGCGCATTCGCCATATAAAACAGCAACACCGGGACAGGCTATGAGCGCGCTCGCCAACCACGCCTTCACAAAGATGAACGGGATCGGCAACGTGATCGTGGTCGTGGACATGCGCCGCGCGCCCGCCGTGATCACATCCACCGACGCCCGTGCCGTCGCTCAGCCGGGCGGAGTGCCTTTCGATCAATTGATGGCGCTCTACCCACCACGCATGGCCGGCACGGATTCGTTCGTGCGCATCTTCAACAGCGACGGTTCGGAAGCCGGCGCCTGCGGCAACGGCATGCGTTGCATCGCATCGCTGCTGACGGCTGAAACCGGCAAGGACACGCTCGCCTTCGAAACCCAAGCCGGCCGCCTCGATTGCTGGAAGGCCGACGGCGGGCTTTTCACCGTCGATATGGGAAAGCCGCGCTTTGCCTGGAATGAGATTCCGCTCGCGGAGGAATTCCGCGATACCCGCGCGATCGAACTGCAGGTTGGTCCGATTGATAAGCCGATCCTGCATTCGCCCTCGGTAGTGAGTATGGGCAATCCGCACGCGATCTTCTGGGTCGACGATGTCGAGGCCTACGACCTGAAAAAAATCGGATCGTTGCTTGAGCGCCATCCGATTTTTCCCGAGCGCGCCAACATCTCGCTCGCTGCCGTGAAGACGCCTGACCATATTGTCATTCGCACCTGGGAGCGCGGCGCTGGCTTGACCAAGGCATGCGGCTCGGCGGCATGCGCCGTGGTGGTCGCGGCAGCGCGGCTGAAAAAAGCCGGGCGCAAAGTGCGCGTGACGCTGCCGGGCGGCGATCTAACGATTGAATGGCGCGCGAGCGATGATCATGTGCTGATGACCGGGCCTGTGACTTTCGAATACGAAGGCCGCTTCGATCCGGCATTATTTGCGGCCACGGCGAATGCGTAAGACGAAGATGAGCGTCGATGTCATTACATTCGGCTGTCGGCTCAATGCTTACGAGTCGGAGGTGATCAGTCGTGGCGCCGATGCGGCGGGGCTCGCGGAAACGGTTGTCGTCAACACCTGCGCCGTCACCGCCGAAGCTGTGCGCCAGGCGCGCCAGACTATCCGAAAAATCCGCCGCGAACGGCCAGACGCGCGCATCGTCGTCACCGGTTGTGCGGCGCAGACGGGCGCCGTGGAATTCGCAAGCATGCCCGAAGTCGATCGCGTCATCGGCAACGAGGAAAAGCTTCAGTCGCAGACCTGGGTGACAACGGCCACGCTATTCGATGGCGGCACCAGCATAGCGGCGCAAGATAAAATCGCCGTCGGCGACATCATGGCGGTGAAACATGCAGTGCCGCAAACGGTGAGCGGGCTTGAGGGCCGCACGCGCGCCTTCGTGCAGGTGCAGAATGGTTGCGACCATCGTTGCACCTTCTGCATCATTCCATTCGGCCGCGGAAACTCGCGGTCGTTGCCGATGGACAATATCGTCGGTCAAGTTCGCCAGCTGGTTGAGAATGGTTATCGCGAGATTGTGCTGACGGGCGTGGACATCACGAGCTATGGATCGAATTTGCCGGGAACGCCAAAGCTCGGGAAGCTCGTGAAGCATATTCTCGGAGACGTGCCAGAGCTTGAGCGCCTGCGCCTATCCTCAATCGATTCAGTTGAAGCCGACGCCGATCTGCTCGATGCGCTCGCAAGCGAGGCGCGATTGATGCCGCATCTGCATTTATCCCTGCAGGCGGGCGATGATCTCGTGCTCAAGCGCATGAAGCGGCGGCACTCGCGCGCCGATGCGATCACCTTTTGCGCGCAGGTACGCCGACTGCGGCCGGATATTGTCTTTGGCGGCGACATCATCGCCGGCTTTCCGACCGAGACCGAGGATATGTTCGCTCGCTCGCTTACGCTCATTGACGAGTGCGGGCTCACGCATCTTCATGTGTTTCCATTCTCGCCGCGGCCGGAAACGCCTGCGGCGCGTATGCCGCAAGTCGATCACGCCGAGATTAAGGAGCGCGCTAAGCGATTGCGCGAAAAGGGCGAGGCGGCACTCAGACGTCACCTCGACCGCGAGATTGGAGCGCGCCGCCGGGTTCTCACCGAGTCGCGCGCACTGGGGCGCACCGAGCAATTCACGTCCATTCGCCTCAATGGTCCAGCCGAGCCGGGCGTTATCATCGATCTCACCGTCGCCGGTCATGACGGCCGGCAATTGCTGGCGGCGTGACGATCAGCGCGCCTCCTCTCCGAGCGGCGTGTGCATTTCGTCGTGCTTCCATCCGCAGGCGGCAAGCCGCTCGCGCATATGTTCGGGTGGCGGCGCGGTGACGCAGATCGGTTCGCGATTCTTGTAAAGCGGAACGACAATTTCGCGCGAGTGTAATTGTAACGTGGGACCGCCCGCCCGCGGCGCGTTTCCGTAGATCGTGTCGCCTACGATGGGCCAGCCCATCGCTGCGCAATGCACGCGTAATTGGTGGGTTCGACCCGTGAGCGGCTCGAGCGCGAGCCAAGTCAGACTTCTCACTCCTTCCCCTCTTGCGGGGGAGGTGGAAAACAATTTACCGCGCCCGAGCACTTTCCATGTGCTGGCCGCGGGTTGACCCCGCGGATCGGTTTTCATCCACCAGCCGCGCGTATCATCCCGCCGGCCAAGCGGCAACTCGATGCGGCCCTCGTCCGTCTCCGGACCGCCTTCGACAATCGCCCAATAGGTCTTGCCGACACTTCCGTTCTTGAACAGGCGGCCGAGCGTGGCGAGCGCCTTTCGATGGCGGCCGAGAACGAGGCAGCCTGAGGTGTCACGGTCGAGCCGGTGTGCCAAGGCCGGCGCACGCGGCAGCCCGAAGCGCAACGCGCCAAAAAAATCCTCCAGGCTCTCGCCGCCCTTCGGCCCCCTGTGCACGGCCATGCCCGCAGGCTTGTCAATTACAAGCATCAAGCCGTCGCGGTAGAGCAGACGTGTCCCCATCTCTTCCGGTGTCATAACGAAACGGCTATCACGGCGGCAGGCATGAGCGACAGCACCCAAAATCCAGGATGGTGGCAACGGCTGCGCGGTGGGCTGGAGCGCACCTCGGCGTCGGTCGGCGACGCCATCTCCGATCTCGTGGTGAAACGAAAACTCGACGCCGCGATGCTCGATGAGATCGAGGATACGTTGATCCGCGCCGACCTCGGCGGCGAGGTCGCCGCGCGCATCGCCGCCGCCGTCGGTGATGGCCGGTACGATAAAGCCATCGCGCCTGCCGAAGTGAAAGCCATCGCCGCAGCGGAAATCGAGAAGGCACTGGCACCTGTCGCGATACCGCTTGCGATCAATGCGGAGAAAAAACCGTTCGTTATTCTTGTTGTTGGCGTTAACGGTTCGGGCAAGACCACAACCATCGGCAAACTTGCGGCGAAATTTTCCATGGAGGGAAAAAAAGTCGTGCTCGCCGCCGGCGATACATTTCGTGCCGCCGCGATCGATCAGCTGAAAGTTTGGGGCGGGCGCACGCGCTCGGAGGTCATTGCGCGCGAGCCCGGTGCCGATGCCGCGGGACTCGTGTTCGACGCCATCGCTTCGGCTAAAGCGCATGGCGCCGATATCGTGCTCGCCGACACCGCGGGCCGGCTGCAGAATCGCGCCGAGCTAATGGACGAATTGGAGAAAATCGTGCGGGTGATCCGCAAGGCCGATGCCTCGGCTCCACACGCGGTGTTGCTGGTGCTCGACGCCACGGTGGGACAAAACGCGCTATCTCAGGTTGAGGCGTTTTTGAAAACCGCGGGCGTGACCGGCCTCGTGATGACAAAGCTTGATTCGACGGCGCGCGGCGGCATCCTTGTCGCCATCGCGGAGAAATTCAAATTGCCGGTGCATTTCATCGGCGTCGGCGAGGGCATTGACGATCTTTCGCCATTCACCGCGCGCGATTTCGCCCGTGCCGTCGCCGGCCTCAATTAGCCCGTCCTCGCACGTGACAATTCGATAGACGCCAGCTATGGAGCGGGCATGACTGACAAGACCCAGATAAATCCCCTACTCAAGCTTGTCCTCGACATTGGACCGCTGGTGTTGTTTTTCTACGCCAATTCACGGCCGGCCTCGTTCGCGCCGTTCGTGTCGTCCTTCGTGCCCGAACGGCTTCTCATCGGCGAACGCGCCGGCATTTTCGTGGCAACCGCGGTGTTCATGGTGGCGATCGTAATCGCCCTTGCGGTTTCTTATGCGCTGACGCGGCGTCTCCCGGCCATGCCGGTGGTTTCGGCGGTCGTCGTCATCGTTTTCGGCGGGCTCACCCTCGCTCTCCAGGACGAAATGTTCATCAAGCTCAAGCCGACGATCATTTATCTCTTGTTCGCGGGCGTACTGACCGGTGGGCTCGTCCTGCGTAAGCCGCTCCTGGAAATGGTCCTCGATTCGGTATTCCATCTTACCGAGGAAGGCTGGCGCAAGCTGACAGTCCGATGGGTCATGTTTTTCTTTGCACTCGCTGTACTCAATGAACTCGTCTGGCGAACGCAAACGACCGACACATGGGTCAGTTTTAAAGTGTTCGGCGTGGTGCCGCTCACCTTCGTGTTCGCCGCCCTGCAATATCCGCTGCTGACGAAATATGCAGCGCCCCGGCAAGAGAGCTGACGTGATCAGCGCCCGGCGGCGAGCGCTTTTTCCAGCGCGGGCTTCAGCGTTGCTTCCAAATTATCGGCGGTAATCGGCCCCACCAGCTTGAACGCAATGCGGCCGTCACGGCCGATCACGAAGGTTTCCGGCACGCCATAGACACCCCAATCGATCGCGGCACGCCCCTTGGCGTCGACCCCGACCGCGGCAAACGGATTGCCATAGCGGCCGATAAAACGCCGCGCATTATCCGGCTGATCCTTGTAGTTGATGCCGACGAGGCGGATGCGTTTGTCCTGCGATAGTTTCATCAGCAGCGGCGCTTCGTCGTGACATGGCACACACCACGATGCCCAGACATTGACCAATGTCACCGCGCCCTGGAAATCCGCCGCTGAAATTCCCGGCACCGGCACGCCGTCGCGCGTGAGTTCCGGCAGCGACGGCAGATCGGTCTGCGGCACGGGCCGGCCGATTAGCGCCGAAGGCAGCTTCGCCGGGTCGCCCACACCGAGCCGGAAGAAAAATAAGGCCGCGAGCGCGAGAAACGCCAGCAACGGTAAAAATACCATGACCCTGCGTCGTGATGTGCGGGCATTGCCGGCCGCGTTCATAATTTTCACCTTTCCGGCCGCGTTGATCGGCGAGTGATCCCATGTGCCTCAAGATTGGCGAGCCGTTGCTTCTGGATGCGGTAGTCGGCGACGATCCAGGCCACGAGCACCGTGACCACAAGCGCCGCGACCGCATAGGCGGCGACAATGAATGCAGCATGCGGCCCGAGACTCATGACCGCGAGCTCGTCGCGCTCTCGGCCTGCATTAATTGCAAGATCCGCAACCGCCGGCGCAAAATCTCGGTGCGGATCGCCGCGAGTAGCAGGGTAACGTAGAGCAGCACAAAGCCAATCGCCATGATCGCAAGCGGGAAAAGTAGCGCCGGGTGAATCGACGGTCCGCTAATACGAAACACTGACGCCGGCTGGTGCAACGTGTTCCACCAATCGACCGAAAATTTGATGATTGGCAAGTTGATTGCGCCGACGAGGGTTAGGATCGCCGCCGCACGCGCGGCGCGCGAGGGATCCTCGACCGTGCGCCAGACCAAAATCACGCCGAGATACATCAGGAACAGCACCAGCACCGAGGTGAGCCGCGCGTCCCAGACCCAATACGTGCCCCACATCGGCCGGCCCCACAGCGACCCCGTGGCGAGGCATATAAACGTAAATGCGGCACCGATCGGCGCGGCCACTTTCGCGGTGACGTCGGCGAGCGGATGGCGCCAAACCAGCGTGCCGAGCGCAGCAATACTCATCACCGCCCACCCGAACATCGAGAGCCATGCGGAAGGAACATGAATGAACATGATCTTGACGGTCGCACCTTGCTGGTAGTCATCGGGCGCAACGAAAAATGCCTGATAAATCCCAATTGCAATGACCAGCGTGACCGCGCCCGCGAGCCAAGGCAGAAGCCGCTCGACCAAGCGCAGGAAACGAGTCGGATTTGCGAGATCGATCAGGGGCATCGTAAGTCTGTTTAGTGACGCAATGCGGCTTTCGCAACGTTACCGATCAAGGCAATGTACCACGCATTCATTCCAGGCCGCTTTTGATCGCCGCCGCAGCGGCGAAGGGACCGACAACGAAGCTGATCAGCGTCAGCGCGCAAAGGATCGTGAAAGGGGCGCCGAACGGCATCGGTCCGACGATGGCGGCATTCGACGCAGCAACGCCGAAGATCAGCACCGGAATTGTCAGGGGCAGGACCAGCACCGAAAGCAACAATCCGCCGCGCCGCAACGCCACCGTGAGCGCGGCGCCGATCAAGCCAATGAACGTGAGCGCCGGCGTTCCGGCGAGCAGCGTCAGCAACACCGCGGCGGATGCTGAAAAATCAAGATTGAGGAATAAACCGAGGACCGGCGCGGCGACGACGAGCGGCAAGCCGGTGGTCAGCCAATGCGCGATGGCCTTTGCGGCAAGCGCCAGCTCCAGCGGCGTCTCCGCCATCAGGATCAAATCGAGTGACCCGTCGTCGTGATCGACCGACAGCAGGCGATCGAGGGCGAGGAGACTAGATAGAAGCGCGCCAAGCCAAAGGATCGCTGGTCCGATGCGCGCTAGCAGGGCGAGATCGGGACCAAGGGCGAATGGCGTGAGCGTCACGACGGTGAGAAAGAACAACAGCGCAACCAGTGCGCCGCCGCCGACGCGCAAGGCAAAACGCATGTCGCGTGCGATTAACGCGGCAAGCGCTCTCATGCAGTGCCTCCGAGATGCAATTCGTGCGTTGCTGCAAGCCCGATTGGTCCGTGTGTCGCCGCGACGATCAATCCTCCACCCGCGAGGTGTTGGCGCATCATTGCAGCGAGCTGTGCCTGTCCCGCTTTATCGAGCGCGGACGTCGGCTCATCGAGCAGCCAGATAGGCCGCTTCACCGCGACGAGACGTGCGATTGAGAGCCGCCGCCGCTGTCCGGCGGATAGATAGCTCGCTGGCAAATCGGCAAGCCCGTTAAGTCCAACGGCATCGAGTGCAGACTCCGCCATGTTGCAGCCGCCGCCGAGGTAGCGGTACCAGAATCGCAGGTTCTCCAATGTCGTCAGCGAGGTCTTCAATGCGTCCTGATGGCCGAGATAATGAGCCTGCCCGGCGAGATCGAGTTCCGGGTCGCCGCCCTCAAGCGCGAGGTGGCCGCCCGCAAGCCGAAGCAAGCCTGCGATCAGCCGCAATAGAGAGGACTTGCCAGCACCATTGGCGCCGGTGACCGTTAGCGCTTCGCTGGCGCGAAGCGAAAATCCAACGCCTGCAAAGACTTTACGTTCGCCGCGTATACAGGTGAGGTCCTCCGCCCAAAGCCGCATCAGGGGGCCCTCCGGAAGCGAATCGGACGCTCCGCGCGACAGCGATTAGGTCTAGGAAACCGCGACATTCTGGGCATCCTGTTGACGATTCTCGTTTATATGGCACAGGCGGCAAAAAGACCTTATAAGGCCGCCGATCACGCCGCGCCGCGCCGGAAGCAAGCGCGGCCTTCGCATTCGGGCGAAAAAGCCAAGCACGGATGAGTATTTAGCCTCATTCCGGACGAGCCCGAAGGCGATGGCCATCAGGAAAAGCCGCAATGACTTCGCTTGACAGCTTTCGGTGTTGCCGGCCGCTTAAGGTGGGCAGCCGCACCTATGCCTTTTACAGCCTCCCGATCGCCGAGAAGAATGGGCTCAAGGGGATTTCCCGGCTCCCGTTCTCGATGAAGGTGCTGCTCGAGAACTTGCTCCGCCATGAGGACGGCCGTTCGGTCATCAAGGAAGACCTTCAAGCGGTCGCCGCGTGGTTGAAGACAAAGGCGTCCGACCGCGAGATTGCCTTCCATCCCGCGCGCGTGTTGATGCAGGATTTTACCGGCGTCCCCGCGGTGGTCGATCTTGCCGCGATGCGCGACGCCATGCTGATGCTCGGCGGCGACGCCAAGAAGATCAATCCGCTGGTACCGGTCGATCTGGTCATCGATCATTCGGTTATCGTCAATTTTTTCGGTAACAATTCCGCGTTCAAGAAAAACGTCGATGAGGAATACAAACAAAATCAGGAGCGCTATCGCTTCCTGAAATGGGCGCAACGTTCGTTCGAAAATTTTCGCGTCGTGCCGCCGGGCACCGGCATCTGCCATCAGGTCAATCTCGAATATCTGTCGCATACCGTTTGGACCGCCAAGGATAAGGTCAAGCTCGACGGCAAGACGGTGAGCGCGGAGGTTGCGTATCCGGATACGTTGGTCGGCACCGACTCGCACACAACGATGGTCAATGGCCTCTCGGTCCTCGGCTGGGGCGTCGGCGGTATCGAGGCGGAAGCGGCAATGCTCGGTCAGCCTTATTCGATGCTGCTGCCCGAGGTAATCGGTTTCAATCTCACTGGCAGGCTTAAGGAAGGCGTGACCGCGACGGACCTCGTGCTCACCGTAACGCAGATGCTGCGCAAGCGCGGCGTGGTCGGACGTTTCGTAGAGTTTTTCGGTCCCGGTCTCGCCAATCTCTCGATCGCCGACCGCGCGACGATCGGCAACATGTCGCCCGAATATGGCGCAACGTGCGGATTCTTTCCGATCGACGACGACACGTTGCGCTATTTGCGCGAAACTGGCCGTCCCGACGCGAGGGTTGCGCTTGTTGCCGCGTATGCCAAGGCGCAAGGCATGTTCCGTACGAAAACGACGCCGGAACCGGTTTTTACTGACATTCTCAAGCTCGATCTTGCCACGGTGGAACCCTCGCTGGCCGGTCCGAAGCGCCCGCAGGATCGCGTGGCACTTAAAGAGGTGAAGGCCGGTTTCGCCACGGCGATGGACGAAGAATTCCACAAAGCGGCGCAAATAAGTAAGCGGATACCGATTCCCGGCCGCAAGCACGATCTCGGCCATGGCGATGTGGTGATCGCCGCGATCACGTCCTGCACCAACACGTCCAATCCGAGCGTTATGATCGGAGCGGGGTTGCTCGCGCGCAAGGCGCTGGCGAAAGGGCTCAGCGTCAAACCGTGGGTGAAGACCTCGCTGGCGCCGGGTTCGCAAGTTGTCGGCGAGTATCTCGCGAAGTCCGGGCTGCAGAAGGATCTCGACGCGCTCGGCTTCAATCTGGTCGGCTTCGGCTGCACCACTTGTATCGGTAATTCCGGTCCGCTACCGCCGGACATTTCCAAAGTCATCAATGAAAACGATCTGGTCGCGGCGGCTGTGCTCTCGGGCAACCGGAATTTCGAGGGCCGGGTAAATGCCGACGTTCGCGCCAATTATCTTGCCTCGCCGCCGCTCGTCGTCGCCTATGCGATCGCCGGCTCGATGCAGATCGATCTCTTAAAAACACCGCTCGGTACCGACAAGAATGGCAAGAAAATTTATCTCAAGGACATTTGGCCGGCGACGCGCGAGATCGATACATTTATCCGCAAGACAATCACCAAGCAGATCTTTGTGCGCAAATACGCCGATGTGTTCAAGGGCGATGCCAATTGGCGCAAGATCAGCGTCAAGGGCGGGATCACCTATCCATGGGATTCCAAGTCCACCTATGTACAGAATCCACCATACTTTTCCGGCATGCGGTTTATACCGTCAGCGCTCACCGATATAGTCGACGCGCGCGTGCTTGGGCTGTTTCTCGACTCGATCACCACGGATCACATCTCGCCCGCGGGCTCGATCAAGGTGGAGTCACCGGCGGGGAAATATCTTGTGGATCACAAGGTCAAACCGGTCGATTTTAACCAATACGGTACCCGGCGCGGCAACCATGAGGTGATGATGCGCGGCACATTCGCCAACATCCGCATTAAGAATCAAATGGTGCCCGGCGTCGAAGGCGGCGTGACAATTCACTATCCCTCGCGCGAGCGCATGCCGATCTATGATGCCGCCATGCGCTATCGGAAGGACAACGTGCCGCTCGTTGTCTTCGCCGGCAAGGAGTATGGCACCGGATCTTCCCGTGACTGGGCTGCCAAGGGGACCAATCTCCTGGGTATCCGTGCGGTCATTGCGCAATCGTTTGAGCGCATCCACCGCTCCAACCTCGTCGGTATGGGAGTAATGCCTCTCGTCTTCGAGGAAGGGACATCCTGGCAGACGCTGGGGCTGAAGGGTGATGAGCAAGTTACGATCCGCGGACTGCACGGCGAATTGAAACCGCGCCAGCGGTTGATCGCGGAAGTCGTCGCATCAAACGGTACGCTTAAGCGTGTTCCGCTAATCTGTCGTATCGATACGCTAGACGAACTCGACTACTTCAAGAACGGCGGTATCTTACAATACGTATTGCGCCATCTTGCCGCCTGATCGCCGACATACGTCATAACGTTCGGCGATACGATTCACTGCTCACCGTGAAGTGAGTGGTTGGTGATGAGCGTGTGAGATATGAAAAGATCCAGTTATTCATTGCGGCTTCGGCCGCGCAGAAACGGGGACGATGGAGGTTGGCCATGCGAATTTGCCGCACCACTTCTTCGATAGCCCGCGCGATTTTCGGCGCCTCGATTTTCGTCATGCTTCCGAACTTCGCCAATGCCGATCCGCGCGCGGTGCTTGAACTTTTCACCAGTCAGGGTTGCTCATCCTGTCCGCCGGCGGACAGGCTACTCGGTGCGCTCGCACGCGATCCGTCCATTGTGGCGATCAGCATGCCAGTCGATTACTGGGATTATATCGGCTGGAAGGACACGCTCGCCGATCCGCGCAATGCGTCGCGCCAGCGCGCCTATGCGCAAGTTCGCGGTGATCGCCAAGTCTATACGCCGCAACTTGTCGTCAACGGCAGCGTTCACGTCGTTGGCAGTGACAAGTCCGCGATCGAGCAGGCGATTACAAACACAAGCCGCTCCGGAACGGCAATGTCGGTACCGGTCAAGCTCGCGGCGTCGAATGGAACGATCACGGTGAATGTTGGCGAGGGCGCGGTACAGAAAGCCGGCGAGGTCTGGCTTTACGCCGTAACAACCGAGGTGCCGGTCAAGATCGGCCGCGGTGAAAATGCGGGCCGCTCGGTCACTTACTACAACGTCTGCCGTAATTGGGTGAAACTCGGCGACTGGAACGGTAAGGCCGCAAGCTGGAACATTCCCGCTGACAAGATTAAGACCGATGGCGTCAACGCTGCCGTGGCGATCGTGCAAAGCGGCCATGCTGGCAATCCGGGCGCGACGCTCGGTGCGGCCTTTACACCCCTCAATTAATCCCGACGGGTTTTCCCAAAAAAATCGGGCCGGCTCTGGCCGGCCCGAGACAGGTTGGGGGATTGAACCGTACGCGGAATTGTTTGGCCCGGCCCATTCGAGCCCCGGGGGGCTGGGGGGCTGAGGAATCCGGCACCCGAAGGACCGAGCCGTAAGCTCTCCATATCGCAAGCTAGAGCGGCGGCTACCCGGCCGAATTTGGGCGGTTTTATGGTTTTATTAACGAACGCGTGAAGACTGCCGGTAATTGGCCGAGCCGGGCATAGAGGGTTTGTATAGCGCTCAAATAGGCTTGCCGCAGCAGCCGGGTGGGGCAATCATAAGGGTCCAACAAAAGGAGGCGCCGCATGAGCTTCGGGCCCGGCGATTGCGATCCCAGCCAGCTCCGCGGGGGCGAGATCAAGGGCGGATTTACGTCCTTCGCCCCCGGACACCGAGCAACGGTTCATGTCACATTCGAGCGGCGTGAACTTGAACGCATCCTCCGTCTTTACGGTCGGAAAGTAGCCAACGGCGAATGGCGTGATTATGCGATTGATTTTCTGAAAGACCGGGCAGTGTTTTCGGTGTTTCGCCGTGCCGCCGAAGTGCCGATCTATCGCATCGAAAAAAGTGCCCGTCTCGCGCGCCGGCAAGGTGCCTATAGTGTGATCTCCGCCACCGGCTTGATCATGCGGCGTGGCCACGAGCTCGATGGTGTGCTGCGCGTACTCGACAAATCGTTAAGCGTGGTCGCAGGCTGATCAAGAGGCCGGGTCGGGTATCGTCGTTGCTCCGTCGCCAAGCGCACGCTGCATGATCACGGAATCGAGCCAGCGGCCGAACTTATAGCCGACATTCTCGATGTTGCCGACAAAGCGAAAGCCCGCGGCGCGATGCAGCGCGATCGATGGGAGCTGCGCGGAATCGCCGATCAAGGCGATCATTTGCCGATAGCCGCGCTGCTCGCTCTCGGCGAGCAAGCGATCGAGCAGCAAGCGTCCGATGCCGCGGCCTTGCGCGGCCGGATCGATATAAACCGAATCCTCGAGCGTGAAGCGATAAGCCGGGCGCGTGCGATACAGCCTGGCGTAGGCATAGCCCGCAACACCTCCATCGAGCTCGGCGACGAGATACGGGAAATTACCGTCGAGCAACGCCTGCATGCGTTTTCGTATCTCGATTTCGTCCGGTGGGTTGACTTCGAAAGAGGCCGTGCCGTGCTCGACGGCATGCCCATAAATACGCGCAACGGCGGGGACGTCGGATAAGCTGGCGTTACGGATCAATGGAGCCATCGGGGCAGCTAAAACCTGGTGCGACCGAGGCAGTCTAACAAAGAAAAACGCCCCGGCGAGGCCGGGGCGTTGATCTTTGCGGTGTTTTCCTTAGCGGCGATCGCCGACCAGGCGCAGCAGCATGAGGAAGAGGTTGATGAAGTCGAGATAGAGCGACAGCGCGCCCATCACCGCTTTGCGGCCGGAGACGGTGCCATCGTCCTGCACGTCATACATTTCCTTGATCTTCTGCGTGTCCCAAGCGGTAAGCCCGGCGAAAACGATGACGCCAATCACCGAGATCATCCAGTCCAGTCCGCTCGATTGCAAGAAGATGTTGACCAGACTCGCGATGATGATGCCGAACAGGCCCATGATCATGAATGAGCCCATGCCTGACAGATCACGCTGCGTCGTGTAACCCCATAGGCTCAACGCTCCGAACGCCGCCGCGGAAATGAAGAAGACGCGGGTGATCGAAGCGCCGGTATAGGCGAGAAATACCGACGACAGCATCACGCCAAGCAGGGCGGCATAGACCATGAACAAGGTCAACGCCGTGGTGAACTGCAAGGCGTGAATGCGGAAGCTGATGAATACCACGAGGCCGAGCGTTGCGAGCACCAGGACGATCATCAGCGGTCCGCTGAAGATCGCCTGGCCGAACGGTGTCAACGCAAGTTTGCCTGTCGCGGCAACGTCCGTTACCGCCGCACTGAACGTGAACCACGCCACGACGCCAGTTAGCGCCACGGCTGCGGCCATGTAGTTGTAGACGCGGATCATGTGTGCACGCAGGCCCGCGTCGATCGCGACCGCGCGGTCGCCGTAGCCGCCGCGCGCGGCCGCATAATTCCGGTCGGAATCCGACATGGAAGTTCCCTCTCTTACCCCGGTTACCGCCGGGCCGGTTTACGCCCCCATGGCAAACTAGCCGCTGGGCGCTGGATGGCGCTAATTTAGTGCTGACCGGCGGTTTTCGCCAGTCGCCCAAGCACCGATTTCGTTAACGTCCGTCCATCAGCGCCTTTGGCGCGAACAAAGCGTTGAGCAGCATGAATCCGGTAAATGTAGTTGGCCCACTCTCGACTACGTCAAGCGCACATATGTAACAGGACCGTGAATAGATTCATGAAAATCACCTGGATCGTCACATCTCGCGGGCAATGGCGCGTCATGGGCGGCGAAATGACGCGGCGCAGGTCGAATGGTCTTAAAGGTTGCGTAGCACCGGTGCGGGCTTTTGGCCAAGCGCCTTGAACGTGCCGAATAATCCGAACACGACCGTCACCAGAATCGCGCCGACGGCGGCAACGGATGCTGGGCCAGGCAGCCAAACGAAGGACAGAGTCATCACCTCGGTGACGACGAGCCACGCAGCAATCGACCCCGCGGCAACGCCGAACAGCGCGGTTGAAAAGCCGAGCATCAGATATTCCAGCGCGTAAGTCATGATCAGGCGCATTCGCGTGGCGCCAAGTGTCTTTAAGATCACGGCATCGTAGACGCGGCCGCGATGGCCGGCTGCGAGCGCCCCACCCAGCACTAATACGGCTGCAAGCAGTGTGACCGTACTGGCAGCCCGAATGCCGAGGATGAGATTGGTCACGAGATTGCCAATCGCTTCGAGCGCGTCCTTCACCCGCACCGTCGTCACCGACGCAAAGCCGTCGGCAACCGCTTTGAGCAGGACATTTTCCTCGTCCAATGTGCCGCCGCCCGGATAAGTCAGCGTTGCGATATGGATGTGCGGCGCGCCTGCGAAAGCGTTGGGTGAGAACACCATGACGAAATTGATGCCAAGACTTTCCCAATCGACGACGCGCATATTGGCGATGCGCGCGGTGATGTTGCGGCCAAGTACATTGACGGTGACCGGATCATTGAGTTTCAAGCCGAGGCCTTCAGCGAGTTTTTTCTCGAACGAGATAAGCGGCGGTCCACGGTATTCAGTGCCCCACCACTCCCCTTCGACCAATCGTGAGCCCCGCGGAATGTCGCCGGAATAAGTGATGCCGCGGTCGCTTTGCAGCACCCAGGCAGCGCTTGGCGAAGGTTTGATGTCGTCGGCCTTGATTCCGTTCGCAGCAACGATTCGACCGCGCAGCATCGGAACCCGCTCGTAACCGGCGCCGGGTGCGCGCGCCCGGACAAAAGCATCGAATCGCCCAGCATCCGCATCCGGGATGTCGATAAAATAGAAAGATGGTGCTTTGTCCGGCAGCGCTGCAGTGAATTGCCGGCGCAGATTGAAGTCAATCTCGATCACGGTCACAAGCAGCGCGACGCCAAGACCGAGCGAAAGGACAATGGTCGGAGTCAATGCGCCTGGCCGATGAATGTTTGCGACTGCGAGGCGCACGACGGCGGCTTTCGCGTGCGGCAACCGTCGCGTCATCGCCATGAGCAGCCATGCAACCAGATGCAACGCGACGAATACGCCTGCCGCCGCGGCGACGAAAATTGCGGCGATGCGCCGGTCATAGGCAAGCAGGATTGCGAGCGCCGCGAGCAGCGTAATCACACCAATCGCCGCAAAAATATAAGGCGAGCGCGGTAACCGGCGTGTTGGCGCGACCTCGTCGCGAAATAACGCGGACACCGAAATATCGTGAGCGCGGCCGAGCGGCCACAACGCGAAGGCGAGCGCGGTGAGCAGTCCGTAGGTGCCTGCGAGCGCAAGCTCACTGGGATGCAGGGCCGGCTCAATCGGCAGCGGAACAAGATGACCAAAGCCCGCGCTGATTGCGAACGGCAATATTGCGCCAAGGACGATTCCAATCACCGATCCGATTGCTGCAAGCAACAGCACCTGCGCAAGGTAGATCACGAATACGCGCGCGCCGGTGGCGCCGAGCGCCTTCATCACGGCGATGATGTCGCGGCGGCGATCGAGGTGACCCTTGACCGCATTGGCGACGCCGACGCCGCCGACGAGCAACGCCGTCAATCCCACAAGCGTGAGAAACTGCGTAAACCGTTCGATATTGCGCGCGAGCTGCGGCGAGGCATTGCTACGTGTGCGAATATCCCAGCCGGCTTCGGGAAAGTGCGCCTCAGCTTTGGTCAGTAGCGCGGCCGTGGCGTTTTGGCCGGTATCGTCTGGAATGCGCAGCCGGTAATGCCAGCGCACAAGGCTACCGGGTTGCAGCAGGCCGGTGGCCCGCAACGCGGCGTCGTTCATCAGCAAGCGCGGGCCGAATCCAACACCGCCTGCAAGCCGATCCGGTTCTGCCTTCAATATGGCGCGGATCTCGATAGTGGCGGCGCCAACAGTGAGCCGATCGCCCACCTTGAGATCGAGACGGGCGATCAACGCCGGATCTGCCGCCGCACCAAATGCACCGTCGCGTGCCGTGATCGCCTGGGTCAGCGGCATGGCTGGTTCGATCTCAACTACGCCATAGAGTGGATAGGCATCATCGACTGCTTTGATCTCGACCAGGGCCGTGCGCTCGTCACGCGCGCGCGCCATGGCGCGCATGGTCGCAGCCGATGACACATGACCGAGGCTTTCGAGGAATGTCCTTTCGTCACCGCGCGCCTCGCGATGGATCAGCGTGAACACGGCATCGCCGCCTAGGATCACGCTGCCCTCACGGGCGAGACCGTCGGTCAGGCTGCGCGAGAACGAGCCGACGCCGGCGATAGCCATGACGCCGAGCGCGATACAAGCAATAAAGACGTAAAAACCTTGCAAGCCGCCACGTAATTCGCGAAATGCGAGGCGCAGCGCGAGAAATCCCGGGACGCGCACGACGGCCAAATGCAGGGCGTCGCGCTTCATGCGCGGCTAACCTTTTGCGCGTTGGTCTTGCGCGCGGCCGGCCGTTCGATCTGGCCGGAGCGCAGCCGCACGATACGTCCGCAACGTGCCGCGAGCGCCGTGTCGTGAGTAACGAGAACGAGAGTTACACCACGCTTGGCCCGCGCGGCGAGCAGGAGGTCGATGATCTGCCGGCCGGTCGCTTCATCCAGATTTCCCGTCGGTTCGTCGGCAACGATGATAGAGGGACTGGGCGCCATGGCGCGTGCGATCGCGACACGCTGCTGCTCACCTCCGGACAGTTCGGCTGGATAATGGTCGAGCCGATCGGCGAGCCCAACGCTCGCAAGCTCACGGGCCGCGCGCGCGTGAGCATCGACAACCCCCGCGAGCTCCAGCGGCACGGCGACGTTTTCCAGGGCTGTCATGGTGGGAATGAGGTGGAACGACTGGAACACAATACCCACATGACGTCCGCGAAAGCGCGCAAGCGCGTCCTCGTTGAGACGACCGAGATTCTCACCATCCACGACGATGGACCCTGTATCGGCGCGCTCAAGGCCGGCCATGACCATTAGCAGCGTCGACTTGCCCGAGCCCGAAGGTCCGACCAAGCCGACGGCTTCGCCGCTGCCTATATGCAGGTCGACGTCTTTAAGGATATGCACTCGTGCCGCGCCGCGGCCGAGCGACAGATTGACGCCGGAGAGTGCGATGGCCGGGCGTGACGAAGAGGCGGGTTTTCTCATGCGTTGGGTATGTGGATTCGCCACGAAAGCGTCAGACGCGCAGGCTGCGCAACCCCGTTCATATGGGAAGCCTAGCCGCGCGATCCAGCGCTTCGGCAGGCAAAAGTTAGTTACGTTTGCATTGACGGTGTGGATATTGCTGGCGTCACCATCGGCATTTACCGCCAATGGTACGGTAAAAATCGTAGCCTTTGGCGATTCGCTGACCGCAGGTTACGAGTTGCCCGCGAGCGCTGCATTCCCGGCAAAGCTTGAAGCGACCCTGAAGGCCAAGGGCATCAATGTGGAGATCACCAATGCGGGGGTGTCGGGCGATAGCGCTTCGGGCAGCCTCGATCGTCTTGACTGGTCGATCCCCGAAGGCACCGACGCGGTAATCGTTGAAATCGGCGCCAACGATGCGCTGCGCGGCGTCGATCCGCAGGTCACGCGCAAGGCACTGATCGCGATCGTGGAAAAATTACGCGCGCGCCGGATCGAAATCCTGCTTTGTGGGTTGTTGGCGCCGCGAAACCTCGGCCCAAGCTACACTGACGCTTATGACGGCATATTCACCGACCTGGCGAAAGATACGGCCATCCTGTTTTACCCGTTCTTTCTCGACGGTGTGGCGCTCGATCCGAAGTTCAATCTGCGTGATGGCATCCATCCGAATGCCAATGGCATTGCGGAAATAGTCCAGCGAATTATGCCCAAGGTGGAGGAATTGGTCGCCCGTGTGCACGCTAAACGCCGCTCGTGAGGCTTGCCGGACGCATGCGAATCCGCGCATGGTGACGGTCAAACAAAGCGGGACCGTCAAGCCCGCCTGATTGTGCCATTTTCCAGGAGACCTCGATGCCGCGGCTTTTTACCGGTCTCGAGATTCCCTCTGTAATCGGCCAAAACCTGGCGTTATTGCGCGGCGGATTGCCCGGTGCGCGCTGGATCGATCCGGAGAATTACCATTTGACGTTGCGCTTCATCGGCGACGTGGATGCCATGATCGCCCGTGAAATCGCCTCGATGCTCGAGCAGGTGAAGCGCAAAGCCTTAGAGCTGCGGCTTGACGGGCTCTCATCGTTCGGCGGCCGCAAGCCGCGCGCTGTAGTGGCCGCTATTTCACAGACGCAACCGCTTCTTGACCTGCAGGCCGAGCACGAAAGGTTGATGCAACGGGTGGGGCTCGAGCCGGAAGGGCGTCGATACATCCCGCACGTGACGCTGGCGCGATTGCGCAGTTCGTCAAGCCGGCAGGTTGCCGATTATCTGAGCGAACGCGGGTTATTCCGATCGGCGCCGTTTAGTGTCGGCCGGTTTGTCCTGTTCTCGTCGCGAGATTCCGTGGGCGGCGGGCCATATGTGGTCGAGGCCGCCTATCCGTTGGCGGCCGTCGCGAGACCCGCCGAGAGCGCAAATGCGCTGCGCTGACCAAGCACCTGCGCCGCCGCCTGCTGCACCATGTCCTGCGCGTCATCGAGGCCATTCAGCTTGATGTCGAGCAGTCGATAGGCGCGCGCCTCCTTGATCGCGCGCGCAATCAGAGCGCGCTCAAGGTCGGTACTGCGATATGATGCTTCGATGGAGAAATTGGCGTCGGCCGCTCGCGCCGCGCGGTCGGGAATGATCTCAACCGCCGCCCGCATCTCGCCGCCGATATAGGCCCCGATCAGGATGGCCCGGGCGGCGAGCAGTTTCAGGCAATGACTTTCAACGGCACGATCGTCGGCACTGCCAACGCAATGCCGGCGATTCTTAGGATCGCGGCGCAAGAGATGCGCGTGAAGATCCTCAATGCCGGAGGGACCGATGACGCGGATGTCGGGGTTGTGCTGCATGGTTTACCTCCCGCCTCGGCGTGATACGGCCCAGGTGGTCGCAAAGGTACCTTAGCGGCAAATTGCAGCTTTCCGGTTAACAAGTCGATCCTTTGTGGTTTTAGGCTGGTTTCAGCATCCGCGATTGGGCGTCGAAGACGGCTACCGCCATGCCATGACTGTCGGCAACGATTTCCCGGATCATCGACATCGGCGTTGGCACCGGGGTCACAACTTCGCCGGTGACGCTGCCGAATTCGAAGGTCAGATCGGCCGCGAACTTTCGGGCCAGCTGCTGCATGCGCCGGTTATCGGCGAGACAGCACATGTTGAGGTATCGAACGCCGCGATTGCGCGCCGCCAGCAAGGTGCGTTCGAGCAGCGCCGATCCGATGCCGTGACTTTGATAAGGCGACTCTACGCTGAAGGCGACCTCGCCCTCTTTGGCAAAGCGGGCACCGATCCGCCGTAATTCCGCGGCACCGCGCAAGATTCCGTCGGCAAAAAAGCCGTGGATCACGGAAGCGGGGCCGATCGAGACATCAGCGTGGTGGCGGAGATATGAATCCGACACGGCGCCACCGAATCGATTGTGTCGGCTTACGGGATCGAGGCGCAACAGGTGGTCGCGATACTTGGGTGCGTCCAGAATCCACAATTTGCGGATCACGCCGTCTGACATTTGCATGTTGGGTCTCCCGAATAGTTGTTCAGGATCCCCCTGGCGTCTCCCTCCAGAGACTGTGGCGGGCACTTCCAGCCACGAATCAATATGTAATGGTGCGATGCAGCAATAATAAGACAGCATCCCATAAAATCGAACGCCTCCAGCTAAGACATTGTTTTATTGCAACTATATGGAGATCACGAAAGTCGTAGGATTGTTAAAGGGCGATTGCTTGCCGCACCTTGGCCGAGACCCTATGCCCTCGGTCGTCATTGTCTCGCAGCCAGAATCCATGCCCGGCACCATCGCTTCGCGCTATGCGGCCCTTGTCGCGGCCGGACAGATCGAGTCCGACCCGGCGCAGACCACGGCGGCGGAGCGGCTTGCCGCACTGGAGGCGCGGCTTGCGACGCAATCGCTGGCGAGCAAGTCGTCCTCGCTTGGTTGGCTATTCGGCAATCGGGAGCGACGCGAGCCGGTCAGGGGTCTCTATCTTCACGGCGACGTCGGCCGCGGCAAGACGATGCTAATGGATATGTTTTTTACTGCTAGCGTGGTTTTGAACAAACGGCGCGTGCATTTTCATGAATTCATGGCGGATGTGCACGAGCGCATCCATGATTTTCGGCAAAGGCGAAAGGAAGGCAACGGTAACGGTGACGATGCCATTGCGCTAACCGCTGCGGCAATCGCGCAGGAAGCACGTTTGCTGTGCTTCGATGAATTTCACGTAACCGACATTGCCGACGCGATGATCCTCGGCCGACTGTTCACGCGGCTATTCGATCACGGTGTCATCGTCGTAGCCACATCGAACGTTGCGCCGGAAAATCTCTACAAGGATGGGCTCAACCGCGCGCTGTTCCTGCCCTTTTTGGCATTGCTCGAACGTCATATGGACATCATGCGCCTCGAAGCGCGTACGGATTATCGCCTGGAAAAACTCATCGGCGGCAAGGTATGGCTGGTACCCGCCGACAAGGGCGCGGAGATTGCGCTCAACGACATCTGGTCTCAGCTGACCCATGGCGAGGAGAGTCAATCGCGCGTGCTGATGATCAAGGGGCGCCGCGTTCACATACCGAAGGCCGGGATGGGTATCGCCCGATTTTCCTTCCACGATCTGTGCGAGCAGCCGCTAGGCGCGACTGATTATCTGCGCATCGCGCGCGAGTTTCATACCGTCCTGATCGATCGCATCCCGGTAATGACTTATGAAAAACGCAACGAAGCTAAGCGCTTCATTGCGCTGATCGATACGCTCTACGACAATGCGGTCAAGCTCATCGCGTCGGCAAAGGCCGCGCCAACGGAACTCTATCGCGCCGACGAGGGTTTCGAAGTGGAGGAATTCAAGCGCACCGCCTCACGGCTGATCGAGATGGGCTCGCAATCCTATCTGGCGCTGCCGCACGGCGTGCGCGCCGCACAGGCGAGTGCGTCACCGGAAGGAATCATCGAGACCTGATATCCTGCCGGCACATTTTGCCGCCGGTTGAATGCAGGCGAATGGAAACCGCGGTGGGCAGCCGGGAAACACCCTGGATGCCGCGATCTGACGCGAGCATCTCATCGCCTAACCGGGAAAGGGGCGAATTGAGCGGGGCTCCAACGCGAGGTGCTGAAAAGTCTGGCGCAAGAGGCGACTTTCAGCCGGGACGTCGAACAAAGCTGGCGCGGCAAGCGCGCGGTGGTGAGAAAATCGCCGGTGTCGTTTCGGATTTCGGCGGCAGCTGGAACTTCATCCCCGCGTTCCACAGCGGTAAGGGTTTGAATTTGCAGGGGGAAGTGAGTTCTGGAATAATGTATTACAGTATGCTAACAATGCCAAAGCACTGCGATTTTATTCGGTACGAAGGGCTTCTTGTCGCCACCGGCTGAAACGGATAACCACCGCGCACAGCCGCGGCTCCGCGGCTGATCCATCCGAGGCTTTATCCCACATGGCGCGAAACAAAATTGCATTGATCGGCTCGGGCCAGATCGGCGGCACGCTCGCTCACCTGATTGGGCTGAAGGAATTGGGCGATGTCGTGATGTTCGACATCGTCGAAGGCATTCCCCAGGGCAAGTCGCTCGACATTGCCCAGTCGTCGCCGGTCGACGGGTTTGATGCCCGATACGCCGGCGTCAATTCCTACGAAGGAATCGAGGGGGCGTCCATTTGCGTTGTCACCGCGGGCGTGCCGCGCAAACCCGGCATGAGCCGCGACGATCTGCTCGGTATCAATCTCAAAGTCATGGAGCAGGTAGGCGCAGGAATTAAAAAATACGCGCCCAATGCATTCGTGATCTGCATCACCAATCCGCTCGACGCCATGGTGTGGGCATTGCAGAAGACCTGCGGCTTGCCGAAGACCATGGTAGTCGGCATGGCCGGCGTGCTCGACTCGGCGCGCTTTCGATATTTTCTCGCCGATGAGTTCGACGTGTCGGTGGAAGACGTCACCGCCTTCGTGCTCGGCGGGCATGGCGACACCATGGTCCCGCTGCCGCGCTACTCGACTGTCGCGGGAATCCCGCTGCCGGATCTCGTGAAGATGGGCTGGACAACGCAGGCGCGCATCGACGAAATCGTCAATCGCACGCGCAACGGCGGCGCCGAGCTCGTCAATCTGCTCAAGACCGGATCGGCGTTCTACGCACCGGCCGCTTCCGCGATCGCGATGGCCGAAAGCTATCTGCGCGACAAGAAGCGCGTACTTCCCTGCGCGGCATGGCTCAACGGCGAATACGGCGTGAAGGATCTCTATGTCGGCGTACCGGTGGTGATCGGCGGCAAGGGCGTCGAGCGTATCGTTGAGATCGAGCTTACTGGCGCCGAGCGCGAGATGTTCACCGCGTCCGCCGGCGCGGTGCAAAGCCTCGTCGATGCCTGCAAGAAAATCATGCCCGATCTCGGTAAATGATGCGTTCGCCGGTCTGACCGGCTGCGTTGGGGAGTTCAATGAATATCCATGAGTATCAGGCGAAGGCCGTGCTTCGCGAATTCGGCGTTGCCGTGCCGCGCGGCTTTCCGGCCTTCTCGGCGAACGAAGCGGTTGATGCGGCGAAGAAGCTCGGTGGCCCGGTCTGGGTGGTGAAGGCCCAGATTCATGCCGGCGGCCGCGGCAAGGCGGGCGGCGTCAAGGTGGTCAAATCCATCGACGATGTAAAAAAAGAGGCGACGCGGCTGATCGGCTCGACGCTGGTGACGCACCAGACCGGCCCGAAAGGCAAGGAGGTGCACCGCCTCTACATCGAGGAAGGCTCGGCGATTGAAAAGGAATTCTACCTCTCGATGCTGGTCGACCGCGTCACCTCGCGCGTCGCTATCGTGGTGTCTACCGAAGGCGGCATGGACATCGAGGAGGTCGCGCACAAGCAGCCGGATAAAATCGCGACCATCACGGTCGATCCGGTGGCCAATATCTGCCCGCATCATGTGCGCCGTGTTTCCAAGGTGCTTGGCCTCGACGCCGATCTGCAGAAACAGATGAGCGCGGTGCTCTCGGGGCTTTACCGGGCGTTCGTCGAGACCGACATGAGCCTCTTGGAAATCAATCCGCTCGTCATCACCAAGGACAAGCAACTCATTTGCCTCGACGCCAAGGTCGGCTTCGACGGCAATGCCCTTTTCCTGCATCCGACGATCGCCGAATTGCGCGATCTCACCGAGGAAGACGAAAAGGAGATCGAAGCGTCGAAATTCGATCTCAATTACATCGCGCTCGATGGCACCATCGGCTGCATGGTCAATGGCGCGGGGCTCGCCATGGCGACCATGGACATTATCAAGCTTTACGGGATGACGCCGGCGAACTTCCTTGATGTCGGCGGCGGCGCGACGAAAGAGAAAGTGACCGCGGCATTCAAGATCATCACCTCAGATCCGAACGTGAAGGGCATTCTCGTCAATATCT
>JACQTM010000289.1 GCA_016210825.1 Hyphomicrobiales bacterium | reverse complement strand
CGGTTATCCGGCTCCTCAATTGGCCGCGGAAGCGGATCCTGCGGGTTTCTGCGTTGGTTTTAAAATACCCGCTTGCGCCAGCGCCGTCGCGATCTGCTGCATTTTGTTGATCAGATCGACGGCGGCAGCCGGCGGCAAAACCAGCCGGCAAGCGGGAGTGCGCCGTCCAGTAATCGACGTGCCGGTTTTTGCATCATCGAGACGGGTAACCGCGAACTCGATCCGCAACGTCTGACCGTCAAAGGAAATTCCGGTGATCGAGTCGGCAAAAGTTTCCTGACAGTCCGGCCGGTCGACGTAACGAATATTGGCGGTCGGGCGTTCACCGGCCTTGGGCGCTGTCGTTTCCACAATTTCCTCCATCGCAGGATCGACGTTCCGACATTTGATCCACAATCATCCTATTTCGGTTGGCGGTGGCTTGAATAGCGACGATTCGCGACGGACACCGGTACTCGGCGTTTCCTAATCGTCTTCGCCGAAACGGTCGGCGATCAACGCGCAGATTGCTTTCATCGCTTCGGCTGCCTGTTTGCCGTTTGCTGTTACCGTAATCGAAGTTCCGGGCCCCGCGGACAACATCATCAATCCCATGATCGACGTACCGCCAACGGTCTCCGTCCCGCGCGTGACCCTCACCTCGGCGTCGAACTCCTCAACGGTCTGCACGAATTTCGCGGAAGCACGCGCGTGCAGCCCTTTCTTGTTGGAAATTTCAATTACGCGGACGATCGCGCCGTCGCGCGGCGTAATACCCTGCGGCATTTAATCGTCCAGCTGTCCCGGCGCGTTCATTTCCCTGCGAGCACGCGGCTTGCGATGGTGCAATATTTCCGGCCAGCCTCTTGGGCGGCGCCGACTGCGTCCGACAACGGACAATTTTCGCGCACTTTGGCAAGCTTGACCAGCATAGGCAGGTTGATGCCAGCGAGCACCTCGACCTTCGGACGCCCCATGACCGATATTGCGAGGTTCGACGGCGTGCCGCCAAACATGTCGGTGAGGATGGCGACGCCATCGCCGGAATCGACGCGCTTAACCGCCTCGATGATGTCATTACGTCGCTGCTCAACATCGTCGTCCGGCCCGATCGTCACGGCTTCAATCTGCTGTTGCGGGCCGACGACATGTTCGAGGGCAGAACGAAACTCGATGGCGAGCCGCCCATGGGTAACGAGGACGAGACCGATCATGAAAAATACCTCGCGGGCGCATGGGTGCGCCGCAAGAAAGGGCGCCCATGATGACCATCCGAAGCCCGAGCGCAAGGGCCTTAAGACGGTTTCCGCCGTCGTGATGCAACGCGGTAAATAGCGTCTGCGGGCTGGATTTACGAGGGGCCACGATGGTGCGGTCAAGGCCAGCCGTGGGTTAAATTGTCACTCCCCGCAGGGCAGCCAAAACAAGAGGAAGCGGCTCGACGCCAGGTGCGACTCCAAGCCGTGACAGTCGGATATCATCGATCAGCGCCGTTTTTGCTGTATCCGGCGGCAGGCGCTTCACTGTCTCGTCATTGAGGTCGATCACCAGCCTCACGCACGCGACCGGTTCGAATGGCAGACGTTCGATTCCAAGCCCACGCACTTCAAGCAGGCCTGCAATCGGTATTGCTGGGCGCACCAGCAGTCGGCCATGAGCTGTTTCGAGTTGCGCGCGGTCATCAGCGACAAGTCGGGCGAATGCGAGCGCACCGATGCGGACGGCATCGAGGAGTGCAAGCGCAAGCCGGGATTTGCCCGAGCCTGATGGGCCACGAATCAAGGCTGCGTGTGCACCGACCAGGACGGCGGAAGCATGAATTGTTGCTGCATCGGCCACAGCGATATCTACATCGCCGGCAGCCGCACGACGAAACGCGCGCCGAGTATCGGCGCCTCCGTGTCGCGGCCGGTCCGGACGCCATTGCGGTTCTCGGCCCAAATGCGTCCGCCATGCGCTTCCACGATCTGCTTGGAGATCGACAACCCAAGGCCGGAATTTTGCCCAAAGTTTTGTTGCGGCCGGTCAGTATAAAATCGCTCGAAGATTTTCTCGTAGGCATCCGGCCGGATTCCCGGCCCATCATCGTCGATGATAATTTCGATGTCATTTTTAAGTCGGCGGCAGGTCACGCGCACCGACCCATCGGGCCGTGAGAATGAGCGTGCATTCTCAATGAGGTTGTCGATCACCTGGCCGATGCGTGAATCGTGGCCGGGGATAATAAATGTCGCTGGCCCGCCGCCCTCGAACGACAGCGAGACGATGACGGCGCTGTCGGGGCGTAATTCGTTAGCGGAGTTGACGAGCGTGTTGAGTAGCTTGACGATATCGACCGGCGCGGCCTCTTGGCGCTGGAGTTCGGCGTCGAGGCGGCTAGCGTCAGAAATGTCGGAAATCAGCCGATCGAGCCGTTTCACGTCGTGCTCGATCACGGCAAGCAATCGTTCCTGGCTCTCCTTGGTCTTGGCCAGCGGCAGCGTTTCCGCCGCCGAGCGCAACGAGGTCAGCGGATTCTTCAATTCATGCGCGACGTCGGCGGCGAAGCTTTCGATCCCCTCGATGCGGCGATAGAGCGCGTCAGTCATGTCGCGCAAAGTGCCGGACAGGTGCCCAATCTCGTCGCGCCGTGTGGTGAAGTCCGGGATTTCGACGCGCGACCGAATCCGCCGACGTACGTGCTCGGCGCCATCGGCGAGCCGGCGTACCGGACCGGCGATCGTGCCGGCGAGCAAGATCGAGAGGACGACCATCACGCCTGCCGCGATAAGAAACACCTTCAGGATTGCGAGGCGCTCGGCCTCCACGATGTCGTCGATATCGGCTCCCTGAGTGGACAGCAACAACGCACCGCGGACGGCGCGAAAGCGCTGCACGGGAACAGCGACCGATACGATAGCGTCGCCATGATCATTGACACGCACCATGCTCGACTTTTGCCCGCTCAACGCTTGCGCGACTTCTTGATAGCCTTTGCCGTTTTCCGGACCCAACTCCTTGTAGAGTGGCAGGTCGCCGCGTCCGAGCCATTTGCGAACACTGTTCCACTGACGCTGGATGAAACTCGGCTTCTGCACGGTCGGCGACGGCAGATCGAATCGCAGGATGTCGCCGCGGCCGTAAAGATTGCGGCTATCGAGAAGGAGCACGCCATCGCGGTCATAAATG
>JACQTM010000284.1 GCA_016210825.1 Hyphomicrobiales bacterium | reverse complement strand
GATAAAATTGGATCGATAACTCGCCAAGACTAGTCGTTTCGCTTTCGCTTAAGCAGCCATCGGTTTTGGCCCATCCTTTCGCCGCCGATGCACCTCGGCCGCCGCCTCTTCGGCGCAGCATCGACACCACACGCATGAACAATGCTGATGATCGCAGCTGTTATCCTTGAGCGGCGCGCGATATCGCCAGTATGCGATCGGAAAAAAGATACGCGTCCACGATGACTTGCCATAGAGTCGCTGGAGCGATTCGCGTGAGTCCGTTCCTTCAAGCCGATTTTTGAGAATCCATCGCCATCCACGCTCGCCCACGCAATTGAACAGAAAGCGGTTGGCCACACCGGTTTTAAGGAACGGCAATAATTCTTGCCGCCATAGCATCGTGTAATCAACGTTTTCGATGATGCTCCGCGCTGCCAGGATTCCTGACCGGAGCGCATAACGCATCCCAAACCCAGCAAGAGCGTCTTGAAAGCCCGCCTGCTCTCCCACCACAAGGTGTCCACCCTGCACGGCTGTTCGCGGCAATCGGAAATTCGCATAACCGCCGAAGCGCTTTTCGTTGCGCATGGTCAGACCTGCCCGATCCCTGAAGGTGGCGATCGTGCGGGTCACATACTCGGCCTCACGTTTGAAACCGGTGAACATACAGCTCGCGACCGTTCCACGTCCGCGATGAACGAGCAAATAAGAGTATCCAAGCGGAGCCAGTTCGTTATCGAAGCAGACCCAATCGCCGTCCGCCATATCGGTGTCAAACACATAGCCGGCGGCAATGGCGTCGGCAGTCCGCGGTCCACCAGCCAAAACAGCAAGACCGTCGACTTGTTTCACCCGGTCACTGAAACGTACATCGACCCCGAGCGCTTGTGCCTGTGTCAACAGGCTTTGATCCAATGCGCCGTGATCCGACCCGCGTTGGACCAGATAGTAGAGTGGACTTTTGCTTCGAATGTCATAACGCTTGCCCCACGCGTCGAAGCCGATGCCGGCAGAGACGGCATGGTAATCGAATGTTGGCTCAATTCCGCTGCGTCTCAGTTCCTGAAGAATATCGTCCTCCGAGGACCAGTTCTCCAGGCCTTGGAAATCGCCATGGAAGCGTCCGCCAACGTGTGTGCGTTGCTCGTGAACGATGACGGAGTATCCCGCACGCGCGAGCGCAATTGCGCATGCGAATCCCGAGGGGCCGGCGCCGACGATGCTGACAGTCGGCTTACTTCGGTCGGACTGCGGAATTGTCCGTTCGTCTGTCACAGTCTCAAACTCTTCGATCTACGGATCGGTTCATGAGTTCCGCGATGGACTATCCAACACCGCCCGGAATCACCGGCGACGGTGGTCATACTTGAACTCCATAACCACTGGGCGCGGCATGCCCGGTCGCGAAATCGCAAGACGGATTGTGTAGAAGTCGGCGCCTGGCAAATAGATAAAAGCGCCGTAAGTTATGGTGTCGGCAATCTTCATCGGCTCCAGCTTGGATTGCGGTCCTGACAGACCGAGCCCGGAGATCTTGGCCGTAACGGTCGCATCGGAAACCCGTGCGCCGCTCGCCGTATCGAAGATCGCCGCAACGACGTGATGCTCGTGTCGTCCCGCCGGTATCCTGCCATGCATCGGTCGCTCGGCCGAGTGAGGCGCAGGCCCCTTGACGATCTCGGCAGGCACCACTCCGAGATAGACCGCTAATCCATCAGCCTTCTTGACTAGGCTATTGTCGGCCGCCGTCGCCGCGCCGGTCGATAACAGGACGAATATGCAAAGCGCTACGAACGCTTCGCCAAGACACCTACGGAAGATCTCGGAATTGCGCATCATTCCCTCCTCTTCTTGTAGCCGCACAAATCCGTAACGTTATCCGGCAGCAACCAATACGCGTTTGGCTGCTCCGTCTCGAACCAATCCGGCTGTCAGCCTCGTGAGGTCATCCGGACCCAGCGTTTCGCGCGTCAAAAGCTCACGTGCACCGGCATCGAGGATTGACCTGTTCCACTCTAGAATTTCACGCGCCATGCGGAAGGCTTCATCGATTAGATTCTTCACCGCATGATCGATCGGCTTTACATCGCTCATGGCTTAGCTCCTCGTTGCCGGCCGGCTGAAGACGCGTTCAAGCCGTGGAATGAAAGCCGGCACAGCCGCGCTGTATTTCGTATATGCATCACCGAACCCGGTAATCGCTTCTCGCTCCTCGCTCTTCGCGAGCTTCACGTACATGACGGTGAGGACAGGAAACATCGCGAGCGTGAGCAGCGTCGGCCACTGCACCAGAAAGCCGAGCATCACCAAGATGAAGCCAACATATTGCAGGTGGCGGACGTAGCTATAGGGATCCGTCACTGCCAATTCGCGTCGCTGCTGGGCGTCATAGAGCACGCGCCATGCCGTAGCGATCAGCACGAAACCGCCGCCGATCAGCACATAGCTCAGGACGTGGAACAGCCCGAAATGCGGGTTGGTCTTCCAGCCGAATATCATCTCAAGCAGATGCCCGGCGTCATGG
>JACQTM010000288.1 GCA_016210825.1 Hyphomicrobiales bacterium | reverse complement strand
CCGCGGAACAATTCGCTATTTCGCCGCCGATCTTGATATGCGGCTACGCGAGCGTCGCGCGTTGCAGCAGGACTTGCGGCTCGCGATCGAACGCAAGGAATTCATACTTCACTATCAACCGCAAGCTCGCATGGGTGGCGAGATTGTCGGCTTCGAGGCGCTTGTGCGATGGGAAAGCCTGACGCGCGGTCTTGTGTCGCCCGCCAAGTTCATTCCGGTCGCAGAGGAGAGCGGCCTTATTCACGCGCTCGGTGAATGGATCTTGCGCGAGGCGTGTCGCGAGGCTGCATCCTGGTCGAAACCATTGCGGATAGCCATAAATCTCTCGCCCATGCAGTTCTGCCAGGGCGATTTAACAACGCTCGTTCATACCATCCTACTCGAGACCGGTTTGTCGCCGATGCGGCTCGATCTGGAAATTACCGAAAGCGTTCTTATTGGAGACCATTCGCGGGCACTCACCACACTGCGGCGCCTCAAAGGGCTCGGGGTGCAGATATCGATGGATGATTTCGGTACCGGCTATTCGTCGCTGTCATACCTGCAATCGTTCCCCTTCGACAGGATCAAGATCGACCAAGCCTTCATTTCCAATGTCGAGCGCAACGCGCAATCGGCGGCAATCGTGCGTGCGGTCATCGGACTTGGTCGCGGCCTTAACCTGCCTATCCTCGCGGAGGGTGTCGAGAACGAGAAACAGTTGGCATTCCTGGCACGTGAGGGCTGCGATGAAATCCAGGGCTTCTACTACGGGGCAGCCGAGCCCATCGAGAGTTACGCCGAGATCATCGGACGCCGTCGAAAGCCAACGCTAAAGTTAGCTGCATCTCGCTAAAGGCAGCCCTCTTTCCCGCGAAGTTTTTTGTTTTCATCGAGGGTTGATTGTCACGGCGTGACCGGGCATTACCCTTGCTCGGATTATTTTCTTTGTGCAAATCTTCTCGACGCAAGGATTTCACCACACTCATGTCTCGTGGACTCGATCATATCGTTCATGCGGTGCACGATCTCGATGCCGCCGGTGAATTCTATTCGCGGCTTGGCTTTACTGTCGGGGCGCGCAATCGTCACGCCTGGGGCACGCACAACCGGCTTATCCAATTTTCCGGATTTTTCATTGAAATCCTAGCTGTTGCGGAGCCAGAAAAGCTTGGATCAGACGGATTCTCATTGCTGTTCGGTAAATTTAACGAGCGATTTCTCAAACGCGGCGAGGGCTTTTCGCTGCTGATTCTCGAAAGCAGTGGCGTTTCGGCAGACGCCCATGCTTTTCAAGCTAATCACATCGCCGCTTCCGACATACTGCGTTTCGAGCGCGAGGGTAAACGTCCCGACGGCTCAGCGGTAAAGGTCGCATTTTCGCTCGTATTCGCCCGCGACGATATTGCTCCCAACATCGGTTTCGCCGTATGCCAGCAACATTTCCCGGAAAACTTCTGGAATCCGGCGTTTCAGAAGCACCCAAATACGGCGAAAAGCATCGGAGGTGTTGTGATCGTCGCTGAAAATCCTGCTGACCATCACATTTTTCTATCCGCTTTCGCTGGAGAGCGTGAACTGCAATCTTCATCGAGCGGCGTTACTGTGAAGACGCGCCGAGGTGAGATCCAGGTGATGGATCCCGGAGCTTTCGAAACCCATTTCGGTGTCACTGCCCCGGATGTGACCAACGGCGCGCGACTTGCTGTTGTGCGACTCTTGGTGGGCGATATTAATACGGCCGCGGCTATGCTGCGAAGGTCGGAAGTTGTTTCACAAACGCGAATGAACCGCCTCGTCGTCGGTCCCAACGCAGCGCATGGCGCAACGATTGTTTTCGAAGCTGGCTAACGTCAAGCTGTTGACCGGAGCATTTCATGCCGTCATGGTCCGGGCCTTGAGATTATCGCATGGGTAAAATCGAACCTTGCGCGCAAGCGACTGTGTCCGTGGGTGATGTACACCTCGGCAATGCGCTGCCATTCGCGCTTATTGCCGGTCCATGTGCGCTCGAAAGCCGCGCCCATGCGCTTGAGATGGCTGCCGCGCTCAAGGAGATTACGACCCGCGTCGGTGTCGGGTTTATCTATAAGACTTCCTTCGATAAGGCCAACCGCACAAGCGTAAATAGCCCACGTGGTATCGGTCTCGACGATGCGCTTCCGATTTTTGCCGAGATCCGCGAAAGCCTGAACGTTCCGGTCCTTACCGATGTTCATGAATCCAGCCAATGCGCGCGTATTGGCAACGCCGTTGATGTTTTGCAAATTCCGGCATTCCTTTGTCGACAAACCGATTTGCTCATAGCCGCCGCAAAGACTGGCCGTGTCGTCAACGTCAAGAAGGGTCAATTCCTTGCGCCCTGGGATATGGTCAACGTGGTTGCTAAGATAACCGGCACGGGCAACCCCAACGTGCTGGTCACCGAGCGCGGCGTCTCCTTCGGCTATAACACTCTCGTATCCGACATGCGGGCGCTTCCCATCCTTGCGCGCGAGACTGGTGCACCTATCATCTTTGACGCCACCCATTCGGTGCAACAGCCAGGCGGTCAAGGAACGTCGTCCGGCGGAGAACGCGAATTTGTACCGGTGCTCGCGCGTGCAGCGGTCGCTGTCGGCGTCGCCGGCGTTTTCATCGAGACCCACCAGGACCCCGCTAAAGCGCCGTCGGACGGACCGAACATGGTACCGTTAAGGGACATGGAAGGTCTGCTCCGAGAGCTGAAGGATTTTGACGGCCTCGCCAAACGCAGGGCTATGTGATCGGGAATGGCCGAGCATTGGTCCGGCCGCCTTGGATTCATTCTGGCAACAGTCGGCTCGGCTGTTGGGCTCGGCAGCATCTGGAAATTCCCCTACGAAGCCGGCGCCAATGGCGGCGGCGTATTTGTGTTGTTCTATCTCGCCGGCATCGTCCTCATCGTCGTACCATTATTGCTGGTCGAATTCGCCATCGGGCGCCGAGGACGCGGCGACGCTGCCGTAAGCATTCGTAACGTCGCATTGGCCAATGGTGCGAGCCCGCTCTGGTCGTTGATCGGTTGGATCGGGGTTGTTAGTTCTTTTTTGATCCTCAGTTTTTACGCCGTGATCGGCGGCTGGGCGATCGCATATGCGGTCGAAGCACTGCGGCCCGAATTGATGCCAACCGCTGAAACTGCGCAAATGCGGTTCGATAGTCTGATGGCGGCGCCGCTGCGCATGGCATTCTATCAGGCACTCTTTCTGGGCATTTCAGCATTCATCGTCGCGCGTGGGGTCGCGCGGGGAATCGAATTGGCCGCCAAGGTGCTGATGCCCGTATTGGCTGTTTTGATCGTAGTCCTGGCCATCTATTCAATTGCCGAAGGTGACGCGGAAAAAACTTTATATTTTATGTTTGCATTTGACGCCGGAATGTTCACACCGCGAGTGGCGCTCGAAGCGCTTGGTCTCGGTTTTTTTTCAATCGGCGTCGGCCTTGGCGTGATGATCGTTTATGCGGCGTATGCAGAATATGACATTGACCTCTGGGAGGTTGCCATCGCAACAATCATCGGCGACACTGCAATCTCCCTAGTGGCCGGATTTGCCGTTTTTCCGATCGTTTTCGCAGAGGGTCTCGATCCCTCGAGTGGCCCGGGTCTAATGTTCGTTACCCTACCGCTTGCGTTCGGACACATGCCTTTCGGCACGGCTGCTTCCGCCGCCTTCTTTCTTCTGCTGGCGATCGCGGGCCTTGTTTCCGCAATATCACTGTTGGAAATGCCAGTCGCGCTGCTGATGCGCCAGGGACGATGCTCGCGTGCAATCGCTACTGCCATCGCTACGATCGCTTGTTTTGTGCTTGGACTTGGCACCGTACTATCCTTCAACCTGTGGAGGAACGTCTATCCGCTTGCTGCCATTCCCGGTTTGGATACGGCGACGATTTACGATGTGCTCGACTATCTGACGTCGAATCTTATGCTGCCTATTGGAGGTCTAAGCCTCGCCATTCTTACCGGTTGGGTGCTGCCAGAAGCGTTCCTTGCCAAGGAATTGGCAATGCCGCATACGAAAGCGATCGTTCTCCGTATACTGCTGCGCTATGTGGTACCGGCCGGCATTATAGCGGCTGCGTTTGTGCCTTTTGTGCTGTGACCTAACCCCGACCGCGATAAGGCGCGACGCCCTGGTCCGGCAACCAAACGTCCTTAGGCAATTTCCCTGACTGCCAGAACACGTCGATTGGAATTCCGCCGCGCGGAAACCAGTAACCGCCAATGCGCATCCACTTTGGCTTAAGTAGTGAAACGAGTTTCTTGCCGATTGCAACCGTGCAATCTTCGTGAAAGGCACCATGCTCGCGGAAGCTCGCGAGATAAAGCTTCAATGATTTCGATTCCACGAGGTACCTCGCCGGCACGTAGTCGATCACCAGATGGGCGAAGTCCGGCTGGCCGGTGATTGGGCAGAGCGTTGTGAATTCCGGTACGATGAAGCGCGCGACATAATTCGTGCCCGGATGCGGATTAGGTACGCGGTCAAGCACCGCCACCTTTGGCGAGGCGGGAATGGGGTGCGGGCGGCCAAGCTGGAGCGTTTTCTTTGCCATTCAATCAATCCTGTCATCGTCCGCAACGGGTCCGGCCGAAGATCAGCCCGATGGTGAACACCGGCGAACGATACAGTACCCGTGGGCTAGGCGATTATCGCATGCCTTCGGATACTGGATGCCCGGCTTTCGCGGGGCATGACAAGTGGGGCCGGGGCATGACAAGGGTATTGCCGATCCTGTAGAAGCGGCCAGAGCCCGCCAAGCCCATCATGACCGCCATCACCGACATCATCGGCCGTGAAATCCTCGACAGCCGCGGCAACCCGACCGTCGAGGTCGACGTGGTTCTCGCCGACGGCTCGCGCGGCCGCGCCGCGGTACCCTCAGGCGCCTCCACGGGTGCGCACGAGGCGGTGGAGCTGCGCGACGGCGACAAGGCGCGCTATCTCGGCAAAGGCGTGCGCAAGGCCGTGGCCGCGGTCGAGGGCGAGATTTTCGACGCCGTTGGCGGCATGGAGGCCGAGGGACAGGCCAAAATCGACGAGACGCTAATTGCGCTCGATGGCACAGCTAACAAGGGGAGGCTCGGCGCCAACGCCATTCTTGGCGTTTCGCTGGCCGTGGCAAAGGCCGCAGCCGCAGCAAACCACCTGCCGCTCTACCGCTATGTCGGCGGCACCGCTGCCCGCACATTGCCGGTGCCGATGATGAACATCGTCAATGGCGGCGTGCATGCCGACAAGCCGGGACACTTTCACGAATTCATGATCATGCCGGTCGGGGCGACGAACTTCGCCGAAGCGTTGCGTATGGG
>JACQTM010000287.1 GCA_016210825.1 Hyphomicrobiales bacterium | reverse complement strand
GGGCTCGTGCCGATGTCGCCGTAGACGACGCCGATGCTGCCGAGCGTCAGGCCGAGAAAACCGGCATGCGCGCTGGACTGGGTTCCGTTGCCCGTGACCTGGGGCAGCGGTGTCTCGCCTTTGGAGTTATTCATCGGGTTGAGGATCGATTGCACCCACCGCGGCAGGGGGCGCTTATAGCACCGGCGCTGGTGCGATAAAGGTGGATTTCGCGGCTGTATCAACCGGGCCGTCAGCAATCGGGCGGGCAAGGCTTAAGGGCGATAATCGCCTCGCCGGCCGTCCTTAAGGCTTGAAATCCACTGGAATGGGTGGCGCTTCGCGCATCAGCGTGATCGTGACGCGACGGTTGGCGGCGATATAGGGATCGTCTGGAAATAGCGGGTCCGTATCGGCCTTGCCCGCGATCATGAAAATGTGCGAGCCCGGAACACCCTCCGCCTCCAGGATTTGCCGGATAGCGTTAGCCCGATCGGCGGACAAATCCCACGGCCCATAGCCCTTGGCCGGGGCAGTCTTGGTCGCGGCGGTGTGCCCGACAATGGACATGCGATAGGGCATCGCCTTGAAGCGGCTGGCAAGCTTTTCGACGATCTGGCGCGTACGCTCGTAGGGCTCCTTGCCACCGTCGGGGAACATCGAGCGGCCGTTTTGGTCGACGATCTCGATGTTGAGACCCTGCTTGGTTTCCTCGACCATGATGTGCTTCGACACCTCGGTCAGTTCCGGCATTTCCTGCAATGCCTGACGCAACGACGCCGAGGCGAGCGCGAAGGAGCGATCATCCTGGAACTTCGCGCCGTAGGCGCGATTGCGGTCGTGGTCGTCCGGGCTCGGCGTCGCCGAAGCGTCTTCGGGGTTGATGCGCGCGGCGTTCTTGAGCTTCGGCCGTGTGGGCAAGCCGTCGACCTCGATGATGCCCGAATAGCGGATGTTGTTCTGTACGCCGAATGCATCGCGCATCGATCCGGCGACGACCTGCAGCTTGGCCTGATCCTGCGTCGAGAACGCCACCAGCATCACGAAGAAACTAACCAGCAGACCCATCAGGTCGGCGAAGGTGACGAACCAGCCGTGACCGGTATGCGCGACGTTTCTACGCTTGGACATTTTCAGGATCCGTTCTGGACCGGGTGCGCCGTTCAGGCCGGCACGGGTTCAGCTTCTTCGAGGCGGTGCTTTTCGGGCAGGTAGGCGAGCAGCATCTCGCGCACGAGGGTGGGACTTTTGGCGTCACGGATCATCAGAATGCCATCGATGATCAATGTCCGGTTGATCTCTTCATCGACCAGCTTCAAATGCAGCTTGTCGGCGATCGGTAAGCAGAACAGATTTGCAACCGCGGCGCCGTAGAAAGTCGCGAGCAGCGCCACGGCCATGTAGGGGCCGAGTTTCGATGGATCGGTCATGTTGGCGAACATCTGCACCATGCCGATCAGCGTGCCGACCATGCCGAAAGCGGGAGCACAGTCGCCGACCGCGCGATATATTTTTTGGCCCTCGTCGAGATGGGTGAGAAAGTTGTCGCGGTCGCGCTCGAGATTGTCGCGAATGAATTCGGCGTCATAGCCGTCGGCGACGAAGCGGATACCCTTGGCGAGGAAGGGATCGTCGATCTCCACGCGTTCGAGGCCGATCGGCCCCTGCTTGCGGGCGATCTCGGCAAGGCCCGCGATTTCGTCAACGAGGTCGCGCTGACTCATCCGGCGCAGGGAGAACGCGAACTTCGCACCGAGCGGCAGGCCGTGAAAGATCGAAGCGAGCGGGAAGCGGATCAAGGTCGCGGCGAAGGAGCCGCCGAAAATAACGATGAAGGCATGGATGTCGAGAAACATCCGAAGGTCGCCTCCCATCATAATAAGGGAGACGACAACAGCGGCTCCGGCGAGGAGACCGAGGCCGGTTGCGATATCCATGAAAACCCCACTCAACACGACAAAACGCTCGCCATCTCCGATGGCGTCGATGCCAAAGTACCGATCCGCGCTTAAAGGAGCGTAAAGTCTAATTGTTCGTGACCGCCCTTTGCCGTGCCGCTTGCGATGGGTTATCTGAAAAGCAGTCGGCCAGGGGTCTCCAGCGCGAGATCCGATGCCGCCGCGCCAAAGCCCCGCAAAATATGGGCTTTTCGGCATCAGCCGGATGCCCCATATCAGGACAGCATCCGCAAAAGAACACTGACGGGAGGAATAGATGCGCGAGATCGGCCATTACGTTGGCGGCAAGGTCGTCAAGGGACAATCCGGGCGCTTCGGCGACATTTTCAATCCCAATACAGGCGAGGTTCAGGCCAAAGTCGCCTTAGCGTCTAAAGCGGACGTCGAAAGTGCGATCGCCAATGCCGCGGCAGCGCAACCGGCGTGGGCCGCCACCAATCCGCAGCGCCGCGCGCGCGTATTGTTCAAGTTCCTCGAACTCGTGCAGAAAGAGATGGAGTCGCTCGCGAAGCTGCTTTCCTCCGAACATGGCAAGGTGCTCGCTGACTCCAAGGGCGACATCCAGCGTGGCGTTGAGGTCGTGGAATTCGCCTGCGGCAACGCCTTCATCCTTAAACCCTCGGAGCGCGATCCATCGGTGCCGATGCGGCTCGCCGAATTGCTGGTCGAGGCCGGCCTGCCCGCCGGCGTGCTTAATGTCGTAAATGGCGACAAAGAGGCGGTGGACACGC
>JACQTM010000286.1 GCA_016210825.1 Hyphomicrobiales bacterium | reverse complement strand
GCCCGATGCGCTGCTGCTGTTGCGGCGGCGGCACACTACCCTGCTGCTGCTGCTGTTGTTGCTGTTGCAATCCCGGCGGCGGCCCGATGCGCTGTCGTTGTTGCGACGGCGGCACACTGCCCTGCTGCTGTTGCTGCTGTTGCTGCTGTTGCAATCCCGGCGGCGGCCCGATGCGCTGTTGCTGTTGCAGCGGCGGTACGCTGCCCTGCTGCTGCTGTTGCTGCCCCGGCGGAATCTGTTGTTGCTGTTGTTGCTGTTGCGTCGTGCCGGCAGCGCCAGGCTGAACGCCCTGCGCGGCGCGCGGCGGGCGTTCGCCGAGCCGGCCACCTTCGCCTTTCTTCAACGGTTCCGGTGGCGCGATCGTGGCTGCGGGCGCGATGGTGGTTGACGTCTGCCTAATCGTAATCTGCTCTTGACGCCGGTCTTGACGCCGGATGTCGCCGTCGCGTCGGCGCTCGCCAGGACGTACCACGACCGCGCCGTTGATTTGTGCCGTCCCAGCAAGCACGCGCGGCTGCACCGCGAAGGTCCGCAGCGGCCGGCCGACGGCTCGGGCCACGAAAGCCGGCGGCATGCCGGGATTGACCGCGAAACGCGCGTTGCGCATCGCGTAGGTCCGATTCACGAGGTTGCTGCGCTGGATATAGAAGACGACGCGCTGTCGCGGCACCACGTGGCGCCAAACCTCGCGGGGCGCCACAAAATCAACGTAACGTACAAAGAGCCAAGGCTGCGGTTCGTTGTAGTCCTCGTCGAACAACTCCTCGGGCGGGAGTGCCGCCCAACCGACGAAATCGTCGCCGTGACGCCACGTCACCCAAGCCGGCGCCCACTCATCGCCGGGAATCCAAATCCATCCGAGATTCGGATCGAACACCCACCTGCCATAGTGATAAGTGATCCAGCCCCACAGCTCTTCTTCCTCTTCGGCGGCCCAGTACCAGCCCCATTCCTCGGTGTAGACCCAATGGCCGACGAGATAGGGCCGCCAATCCGGCGGCCGCCGCGATGGCACCCATACCTCGCCCCAGCGCGGGTGTTGCACCCAGCTGCCGTAAGGGGCGAGTTCGTCGCGGAAATCGATGGATGCGGGTTGCGCGAATGCCGGCGAGGTCGGTAAATCCACGGCCGCCGGCAGGCTGCACGTGGCGACTGCCGCCGCGATCGCAAACGATCGCAGTCGGCGAAGAGTGCACATGGTATTAACCTCCCAAATCACCCACACGGGTGATCAATAACCTCAAGTGTCGCGGAATTGTTCCCCTGCCGCCATGGCGGGATTGCGGCGTAACGGCAACGGGCGTTCAGAAATCCAAAATTCCTGCTTCTCCATCCTCGCAACCGAAAGCGAGCGCGCCGCCGTCAGCACGCCAGGCAAGCGCTGTAACCGGCGCGGCGCCCGGGCGCTTGGCGAGGATTTCCGCGCCGTCGTCGATACGCACCAGCAGCGTCAAGCCATCGGCATAACCCGCCGCGACAACCGGTTGCTTGGGATGGCAGGCGACGACAGCAAGCGCAGCTTTCTGCGGCGCGAGCATTTTTGGCGGTTTTCCGGTAGGTCCGTCCTTGGTGTCGAACGGCCAGAGGATAAGCTGATCCGAGCCGCTACTGGCGAGGAAGGCACCACTGGCGGTCCAGTCGAGGGAGCGCACGCGTGCGGCGTAACCCGACATGCGCATGTGCTGGCGGTCGGCAAGCCGCCAGCCGTGCAAGGTTGGCTCCTGCATAGTGGTGATCAGGTATTTGCCATCAGGGCTGAACCAAACGCCGAGATGCGAGCCCTTCCAGTCAAGAACCTCCGGTGGAGTCTGGACATTCGGAAACCACAGAGTCGCGCCATTGTAATGTGCGATAGCAAGCCGAAAGCCCTTCGGCGCAAACGTCAATCCGCCGACGGTGGACGCGACGTCGAGTGCGCGAGTCTCGCCTTTTCCAGCGTGCGCATAAGCTGTCTTGCCGGCCGACCAGGCGACGGCACCGTTCGGTCCCACGGCGACATGATCGATCCAGCGGCGCTTGTCATCGCTGGCAATCGTCGTCGTTCCGCCATCCGCGTCGACGGCGACGACCTTGCCGTCGTCACCGCCCGTAATGAGGCGCTCGCCGTCGCTCGCTGCCGAAAGAATGGCACCGGTGTGGACATTGACGCGGCGTTCGTTGCCGTCGGGTGAAACCAGCAGCACGGTTTCCTCTCCGAAAACAAACGCAGCGGCCTGTTTTAGATAATGCACGGCGACCACCGGGCCACCGGCGCTCACCGGCCGGATGCGTTCGACGATCGAGGGGGTGTCGGTGCGGTCGTCAGCCATATGGAGTGTTGTCATTGCCGGGCCCGACCCGGCAATCCATTAAAATCCAAAGACAGCTTTTTTACGATGGATGCCCGGGTCAAGCCCGGGCGTGACCGCGCTGGCGTCACGCGACGCAAGCATCGAAACCCTGCCGGATCTTTTCCTCCGGCAGTTTGCGGCCGATGAAGATGATTCGGCTCGCGCGTTTCTCACCATCCTGCCATGGGCGTTGGTGATCGCCGTCGAGGATCATGTGCACGCCCTGGAACACAAAGCGCTCGGGATCGTCCTTAAAAGCGAGGATTCCCTTGGAGCGCAAGATGCTCGGTCCTTCGGTCGCGACCAGATTCTGCACCCAGGGGAAAAATTTGTCTGGATCGAGCGGTTTGTCGGTCGAAAGCGCCAGCGATTGCATGTCCTCGTCGTGATAATGTTTCATCCTGTGATGATGATGCGCATGTTCGTGATCATGATCACCATGATGGTGATGATCGTAATCATTGGCGAGCAAGAAGTCCGGTTCGAGATCGAGAATGCGTTCGAGATCGAAAGCATTGCGGCCGAGCACTTCGGGCAGCGCGATGGCGCAACGTTCAGTACGGTGTAAGCGGGCATAAGGATTGATACCGCGGATGCGCGCTTCAATCTCGCGCAAATCATCCTGTTTCACGAGATCAGTCTTATTGATCAAGATGACATCGGCGAAGGCGATCTGATTTTTCGTCTCGGGCGCGTCCTTGAGCCGATCCTTCAACCACATGGCGTCAGCGACCGTCACCACGGCATCGAGCTTTGTCTTGGCGCCGATCGCGTCATCGACAAAGAAAGTCTGCGCCACCGGCGCCGGATCGGCGAGACCGGTCGTCTCGACGATAATGGCGTCGAACTTGCCCTTGCGACGCATCAGTCCGTCAATGATACGGATGAGATCGCCGCGCACCGTGCAGCACACGCAGCCGTTGTTCATTTCGAAGACTTCCTCGTCGGCATTGACCACGAGGTCGTTGTCAATGCCGATCTCGCCGAATTCGTTGACGATGACGGCGAATTTCTTGCCATGCGGTTCGGAGAGAATGCGGTTGAGCAAAGTGGTTTTGCCGGCGCCGAGATAGCCGGTGAGCACGGTGACGGGTACTTTTTCGGACATTCAGGGTCTCCGGTTGGCGCGAATATAAGCATCCAACTCCTGAATACAAAAACTTCCCTCCGCGCTACGCGGAAGGAGGGCGCGCGCGGCCGATTGGCGGCATCTAGCTGATCAGTGCCGCGCTGAATTGCTTGATGTTATTGAGCATCATGTCGATGTACGTCGCGGCCGGGCCTTTGTCGTCCGACAGCGCATCGGAATAGAGTGTCCCCCCGGTCTTGGCGCCGGCCTCCTTGGCGATGCGCTGGATTAGCCGCTTATCGGTGATGTTCTCCATGAACACCGCCGGAATCTTCTGTTTCTTGATCTGCATGATGATCTTGGCCACGTCCTTTGCGGACGCTTCCGATTCCGTCGAGACACCCTGCGGCGCGATGAACTGCACGCCATAGGCGACAGCGAAATAGCCGAAGGCCTCGTGCGTGGTGATGATCTTGCGGCGGTCCGAGGGAATCTTCGCGATCGCCGCCTTGACCTCATTCTCTAGCGCGTCGAGCTTGGCAAGATACGCCGTGGCATTGGCTTCATAGGCGCTCCTGCCGGCCGGATCGGCGGTGATCATCCCGTCGCGAATATTGGCGACATAGATCTTTGCGTTGGCAATCGATTGCCAGGCATGGGGATCGGTCTCCGTATGACCATGCTCCTGCATCTTGAGCGTTTTGATGCCTTTCGTGGCTACGACCGTCAACGCCTTGGAGCCCGACGCCTTGACCAGCCGCGTCATCCAGCCTTCGAAACCCAAGCCGTTCATGAAGATGACCTTGGCTTCGGAAAGCTTCTGGGCGTCGGCAGGCGACGGTGCATAAACATGAGCATCTCCGCCTGGACCGACGAGGCTCGATACCGAAATCCGGTCGCCGCCGACATTTTTCACGAAGTCGGCAATGATCGAGAACGTGGCGACGACATAGACTTTTTCTTGCGCCAACGCGGGGCCACCGCAGAGGAACGCCACCAATGCGAGCGCTGCGATTGCATGTCGTTTGTCGAACATAATGGCTTCCCTTGGATGAATTACGCTTCGAGATGACGTCCGGGAAACAGCTGACGCACGAGCCCGCCGACGCTGCCGAAAGCCAGCGACAGCGCGTAGAAAACTCCGGCGACGAGGATCACCGCAGGCCCAGACGGAATGCCGACATGGAACGAAAGTACGAGGCCGAGATAGCCGGCGAATACGCCGCTTGCTACGGCAATCACGATCATCATCGTGATGTCGCGTGCCCAGAAACGTCCCGTCGCCGCAGGAACCATCATGATGCCGACGGACAGCAGCGTTCCGAGTGCCTGGAAGCCACTGACTAAATTGATTACGACAAGCGCGAGAAAGGCGAGATGCACGGGCGCGCCGGCTCGACTTACCGATCGCAAAAAACCCGGATCGACGCATTCGATCACGAGCGGCCGATAGATCAAGGCGAGCGTGATCAGGGTTACGGTGGCGCTGGCGACGATAAAGAGTAAGGTCTGATCGTCGAGCGCCAGCACATTCCCGAATAAGAAATGCAGAAGATCGATGTTCGTGCCTTTCATCGAGACGATGGTGACGCCGAGTGCAAGCGAGATCAGAAAGAAGACGGCGAGGGCGGCGTCTTCCTTGAGTTCCGTCGTCCGCGCCACGAGCCCGGCCAGAAGCGCGATGACGAAGCCCGCGATCATTCCCCCTGCGCTCATCGCCAAGAGGCTCAAGCCTGACACGAGGAAACCGATAGCCGCACCCGGCAAGATGGCGTGCGCCATGGCGTCGCCGACAAGGCTCATTCGCCGCAACATGAGAAAAACGCCGATCGGGCTCGCGCCGAGCGCGAGCGCGCCGACGCCGACCAACGCGCGGCGCATAAATTC
>JACQTM010000283.1 GCA_016210825.1 Hyphomicrobiales bacterium | reverse complement strand
CGGCGAAGCCTCCGCCGCCGATCAAAACCTCGGTTCTACTGTTCATGGCCGGCATCGCAACATCATAGCAGCCGAAACCGTGTGAAACGAACGGCGTCGGCTTGACTTCCGCGAGCGCAGCGGGCGCAGTGGCGACCTCGCACGGGTTTTTCCATGTCCGCCGCCGTCCAGGAATTGCTGACCATCCTCGACCTTGAGCCGCTCGAGGTGAACCTGTTTCGCGGGCGCTCACCGCAGGTTGGCTGGCAGCGGGTGTTCGGCGGCCAGGTGATCGGCCAGGCGCTGGTGGCCGCGTGCCGCACGGTCGAGAACCGGCTCGCGCATTCGATGCACGCTTATTTTATTCTGCCGGGTGATCCGAAGGTCCCGATCATCTACGACGTCGAGCGCATTCGCGACGGCAAGAGCTTCACCACGCGGCATGTGAAGGCGATCCAGCACGGGCAACCGATTTTTTCCATGTCGGTGTCGTTTCACAATGACGAGGGCGGCTTCGAGCATCAGGCCAAAATGCCGGACGTGCCCGGCCCCGAGGAGTTGCCGAGCGAGACGGACGTTCGCGAACGCATTCTGCCGATGATGCCGGACCCGGTGCGCCGCTATTACGAACGCGAGCGGCCGATCGAGCTGCGGCCGGTGGAATATGCGCGCTACCTCGGCAAGAAAATCGAGGACGGGAAGTTCAACGTCTGGATTCGCACCACCGGCACGCTGCCCGACGATCCCGCGATCCACCAATGCGTCCTCGCCTATGCATCCGACATGACGCTGCTCGATACGGCGCTGGTGCCGCATGGGCGTACGTTGTTCGAGAAGGATTTGATGGGAGCAAGCCTCGACCATGCCCTGTGGCTGCATCGTCCTTTCCGCGCCGACGATTGGCTGCTCTATGCCCAGGACAGCCCGAACTTGCATGGCGCTCGCGGGTTTTCACGAGGATTAATATTCAAGCGCGACGGCACCTTAGTGGCGTCCGTCGCGCAGGAAGGCTTGGTCCGCCAGCGTCACCTCTAACCTGATCCTCGGCCGGTCTATTGCGTCCAATTTACCGGTATCGGTATCAATCTGCCTGTGGATTAGCCGCCCCGCTAATTTGATCGGCAATAAATCGCTTAATTTTTAGCCGCCGTGACGATATCGTGCGCAAGCAGTGCCTTTGGCACATCTATGCCGGTTGGCATCCTCCGGGCCGAGGATCAAATCACAGGGGCCTTCAGCGATGGGTCATTGTCCATGAAGCTTGTCATCGCCATCATCAAACCGTTCAAACTTGAAGATGTCCGCGACGCCCTAACGTCGCTCGGTATCCACGGCATGACCGTCAGCGAGGTCAAGGGCTATGGCCGCCAGAAGGGCCATACCGAGATCTATCGCGGCGCCGAATACGCCGTGAATTTTCTGCCGAAGATGCGGCTTGAAATCGCGGTTTCTTCCGATCGTGTCGACAAGGTAGTGGAAGCGATCATCTCGGCTGCCAAGACCGGACAGATCGGCGACGGAAAAATATTTGTTACGACGATAGATCACGCCGTCCGGATCCGTACCGGCGAGACGGACGACAACGCGTTGTGACCGCTTGAACGGGTAATCGGGGATCACCATGACGACGCAAATCACGGCGCGATTTTCACTTGGTGGAATGACAGCCTCGCTCTCGATGCTCGCCGCCACTCCGGCATTTGCACAAACATCGAAGATCGACGCTGCCGATACGGCCTGGATGATTTCCGCTACGGCTCTTGTACTGCTGATGACGATTCCTGGTTTAGCCCTTTTTTATTGCGGCATGGTGCGCAAGAAGAACGTGCTGGCGACAATGGCACAAAGTCTCGCGGTGACGGCACTCGTTAGCATTCTTTGGGCTGGAATCGGCTACAGTTTGGCCTTCACTGGCGAAGGACCATTAATCGGCACACTCGAGCGCGTATTGTTACTTGGGATTGGGATGGAAACAACAAGCCCGCTTGCAAAGACCATCCCGGAATCCTTGTTCATGATCTATCAAATGACGTTCGCAATCATCACGGTCGCGCTTGTCGCCGGTTCCGTCGCCGATCGCATGCGCTACTCGGCGTTTTTGTGGTTCGCCGCAGGCTGGCTGCTCATCGTTTACGTACCGATCGCCCATTGGGTGTGGGGCGGCGGCTTTCTTGGCGCGGCCGGCATTCTCGATTTTGCCGGCGGCACCGTCGTGCATCTGAACGCCGGCATTGCAGGCCTGGTCAGCGCATATGTTGTTGGCGCACGGCGCGGATATGGCACCGACAATCTTGCGCCATACGATTTATCTATGGCGGTGATTGGGACAGGATTACTTTGGGTCGGCTGGTTTGGTTTCAATGGCGGCTCGGCGCTTGGCGCAAATTCACGCGCCACGATGGCAATCGTCGCCACCCATCTTGCTGCCAGTGCCGGCGCGTTGACTTGGATGTTCATTGAATGGTGGACGCGCGGAAAGCCATCAGTGCTCGGCATGATCTCGGGTGCGATAGCGGGATTGGGCACGATCACGCCTGCATCCGGTTACATCTTACCGTGGCACGGCGCCGTTATTGGAATTGCCGGCGGTGCGCTTTGCTACTGGGCTTGCACCAAGCTTAAGCAGAAAATCGGTTATGACGATTCCCTCGACGTCTTCGGCGTCCATGGTGTCGGCGGCGCGACGGGCACGTTACTTGCCGGCGTTTTTGCGACTGCCTTGGTGACGACAGGGCCTGATACGCCGAATGGACTTACCGGACTGCTCGAAAATAACCCGAACCAGCTCTTGACACAGGTCTATGGAATCGTCGCGACGCTACTGTGGTCCGGAATTGCGTCTTTCGTCCTACTCAAAGTCATCAGCTTCTTTCTGCCCTTACGCGTGCGCGACGAAGACGAGCGTATGGGCCTCGACATTACCCAGCACGGCGAATCCATTCATTCTTGAGTCCGTCGAACACTGCTGGTCGGCAGCATATTGGTCCTGGCTTGTTCAAGTCGGTGCTGGCGCACTAAGTGGTGAAATAACGGGCACCCGTGCCGAGACATTGTGCGTCCGGGCCGATGCCTACCCTAACGCGCGCCCGGTCTTCACTAAAACCGACATAATACGAATGGCTTAGGCGCCGTTCCAGCCGTGGCACGGCGTTTGATTCCATTTGAGCCCGGCGCCACCGCGCGCGATTGCGTGCGGCATCGTCTGAACAAGTAACGCCCGTCGACGTCGTGCACGAACGGGCCCAATGAGGGATTGAACCCATGAAAATCGTCATGGCCGTCATCAAGCCGTTCAAGCTAGACGAGGTCCGCGACGCTCTGACTGCAGTGGGGGTACACGGACTGACCGTCACTGAGGTCAAAGGTTACGGACGTCAGAAGGGCCACACGGAAATCTACCGCGGTACCGAATACGCAGTGAGCTTCCTTCCGAAGCTCAAGCTCGAGGTCGCGGTATCTGCAAAACAAGTCGACAAAGTCATCGATGCCATCACCGGAGCCGCCAAAACCGGCCAGATCGGCGATGGCAAGATCTTCGTTTTCGGTCTCGACCAAGCGGTACGCATCCGCACCGGCGAAACCGACGCTGCGGCGCTCTAGCCCCGCCAACATACGGACAGGAGTAACACCATGACGTTCAAGAAATCCTACCGCGTGGGGCTTGCCGCGCTGGTTCTCGGCGTATCGGCCGCGACCTCAGCGATTGCACAAGCAGCGGAGCCCACGGTCAACAAAGGCGACAATGCCTGGATGCTGACCGCAACAGTCCTCGTGCTGTTGATGACCATCCCGGGTCTTGCGCTTTTCTATAGCGGGCTAGTGCGTCCCAAGAATGCGCTCTCGGTACTTGCGCATGTCTTCTACACCGTATGCATTGTGACGTTGATCTGGTGCATCTACGGCTACAGTCTCGCCTTCACTGGCGGCTCGCCATATATCGGTGGTTTGTCCAAACTCTTCCTCGCAGGAGTCACTCCGGATTCTAAAGCGGCGACCTTCTCGGTCGGCGCCAATATCAGTGAATACGTTTACATCTGTTTCCAGATGACCTTCGCGGCAATCACGCCGGCCCTCATCGTCGGCGCGTTCGCCGAACGCATGAAATTCGCGGCCGTCGCGTTGTTCATTCCGCTGTGGGTGACGTTCATCTACTTCCCCATCGCGCATATGGTTTGGTACTGGGCCGGTCCAGATGCCATTGACGCCGCGGTGAAGGTGCTCGCTGCCGCGAAGGACGATGCTGCGAAAAGGGCGGCGCAGGAAGCTCTCGACGCCGTTATGGCCGACGCTGGCCAGGTCTTCCTGTGGGGGGCCATCGATTTCGCCGGCGGTACCGTCGTGCACATCAATTCCGGAATCGCCGGACTGGTGGGCGCGCTCATGCTCGGCAAGCGCACCGGCATGGGTAAGGAGCTAATGCCACCGCACTCACTGGTCATGACGATGACCGGTGCCTCGCTGCTGTGGGTTGGTTGGTTCGGCTTCAACGCCGGGTCGAATCTCGAGGCCACCGGCGGCGCGCCACTGGCGATGATCAATTCGTTCGTCGCAACAGCGGCAGCGGCTATGTCATGGATGTTCGCCGAATGGATTTTCAAGGGTAAGCCCTCGTTACTGGGCGCGCTCTCGGGATGTGTCGCCGGACTAGTCGCGGTGACGCCGGCTTCGGGCTTTTCCGGCCCAATGGGTGCCATCGTGCTTGGTCTTATCGCCGGCGTGGTTTGCTTGTTTTTCTGCTCGGTAGTGAAAAACACCTTCAAGTATGACGATGCACTCGACGTCTTCGGCGTGCATTGCATCGGTGGAATTATCGGAGCCATGGGGACCGGACTTCTGGTAGCCCCGTTCCTCGGCGGAACCGGCATTCTCGACTACACCACCGGCAAGATCGCCGACTACGACATGGTCACTCAGATCATCGCTCAGAGTAAGGCGGTGTTGACGACCCTGGTGTGGTCGGGCGTCGGTTCAGCGATCCTATACAAGGTGGTCGACATCCTCGTTGGACTCCGCGTCACCGTCGATAAGGAGCGCGAAGGTCTCGACCTCCCCGAGCACGGCGAGCGCGCCTACCACATGTGATCGAAAACGGTTGGGGCGAATACACCCGGCAGCGCCCCCGCCGTAGGAGGCCCCGGTTCATCCGGGGCCTCCTTCCATTTGCGGTGGACATCAGTGTCACTCGAATGACACAGCCAAAGGAATTGAGTTGGAAAGTCGTGGATTCGCCCAAAAAGGCGGCATTTGCCGAACCTTTTGCCTTGATGGAGCACGTCAAACCGCCGGTTAATGCATCGATGACAATGGAAAGTGGCTGACGGATCTCGGGGCGATCCTGCCGGGCCTGACGAAAATCAAGCCACAATAAATGACAGGAAGGGGTTGGAGCATGAAGAAGTTTCTCTTGCCGGCGGTCGTGGCAGTCAGCGCCATAACCACTCCGGCAGCTGCGGCTGATCTTGGCAAGATGGTGACCAAAGGGCCGCCGGCGCCAGCCGCCGTCAGTCCCTATGATCTCGCATGGGGCGTCGCGATCATGAATGACTACGTCTTCCGCGGCATCACCCAATCGAACCACAAGGGTTCCGTCGCCGGATATTTTGAGCCGCGTTACAACGCGTCGAAAGATTTACAATTTTACGTCGGCATTGCCGGCGAGAGCATCAGCTTCCCGAATAATGCTGCGGCCGAGATCGACTTCTATGGCGGCGTACGTCCGACCTTCGGCAAGCTCGCTCTCGATTTCGGCGCTTGGTATTACTATTACCCCGGCGGCAAGTGTTATAATGGCCTTGCGTTTGGTGCTGATTGCTTATTCAACAGCGGCGGTGTCCTTGGTGTTATCCCGTCAACGTTCAATGGGTTCGGCGGCAACGTCATCAAGAAGGATCTCAGTTTCTACGAGGTCTACGCCAAGGCCACATATGCATTCAGCGATATGTGGGTGTTCGGCGCGAACTTCTATTATTCTCCGTCGTTCCTGAATTCCGGGGCTGATGGCGAGTATCTGTCAGGCACGATCAAATGGATCGCTCCGAGCAATGCATTGCCGAATGGCGTCGGGTTCTATGTGTCTGGCGAGTTTGGTCGGCAATGGCTTGGAACGAGTGACTCATTTTACGGCATTGTAGCCGGCCTTCCGATTGCTAGCGGCGGGACCACGAGTGGTGTGTTTGCGAATGGCATCCCCTATGCCGATTACAATACATGGAACATTGGCATCGGCTGGACCTGGAAGGTCTTCACGCTCGATCTGCGCTATTCCGACACTGACCTATCCAAGGGTGATTGCAACGCTTTCACCAGCAGCCAGACTGCAAGTGGCACAACCAATGTCACTTCGATCAATCCCACCGGATTGGGCACGAATTGGTGCGGCTCGGCCTTCATCGCCAAGTTTTCGGCGGATATGACCCTAGACAGCCTGAAATAATATCTGCAACTGACCCTTTTCCAACTTTGAAGCCCCGTTTTACGGGGCTTCTTTTTTGGCTCAACGAAGACACCGCTTGAGGACGATGGTTAATCAGGTCTTAACCTCGCGGCCGTTATGGTGGCGAAGCCGTCATCGGGTAGGCGCTAACGCCGCATTTGTAGATGTTCATGATCGCCGCCGACCGAGTGTCCCCACCCTCGACCGCTCGGGCCGCCGAGGCGCGCTCACCATTCGTGCGCCTGAGCGAGTTGCTCGCCGGAATTGAGCCAGCCAAGCCGCCGATCAATCTCGCGGTTGGTGAGCCGCAGCATCCAATTCCCGATTTCGTCGGCCCGGTTCTCAACGCGCATCTTTTTAAATTCGGCCGCTATCCCGGGAACAAGGGCACCGACGGCTTTCGCCGCGCCGCTGCCACCTGGCTCGATCGCCGCTTTGATTTACCGCGCCCGATTGATCCGGAACATGAGATCTTGGTACTTGCCGGAACACGGGAGGGTTTGTTCCTCGCAGCAATTGCGGCAAAACGCTATATCGGTCCGAAATCCGGTCGTCCCGCAATACTGATCCCCAATCCGTTCTACGCGGTTTACGCGGCGGGCGCGGTGGCCGCGGATTGCGAGCCAGTCTATCTCTCCACCACCGCAGCCACGGGTTTCCTGCCCGATCTCGATGCACTCGACGACGCACTGCTTGCGCGAACCGTTGCCTTCTATTTTGCTTCACCAACAAATCCGCAAGGCGCGGTGGCTGATGCGGCCTATCTCGTACGTCTCGTCGCGCTCGCACGCCGGTTTAACTTCATGCTATTGGGCGACGAATGTTATTGCGAGCTTTATACGCGCACTGCTCCGCCCGGAATGCTCACCGCAGCGGCTGCCGACTTCCAGAATGTCGCCGTTTTCCATTCGCTGTCGAAGCGCTCCAATCTTCCGGGGTTGCGCGTAGGTTTTGTCGCGGGTGATAAGAAATTTCTTGCCGCGTACTTTGACCTACGAGCGATTGCTGCGCCACAAGTGCCAATACCGGCTCAGGAGGTCGCCATCGCTGCCTATGCGGACGAGAAGCATGTCGTGGAAAATCGCGCTCTTTACAATGCGAAATTCGATCTCGCCGATCAAATCATTGGTAGCCGCTACGGCTATCACCGGCCAGCAGGTGGATTCTTCCTTTGGCTCGATGTCTCCTCGAAAGGTGGAGGTGAAGCGGCGACTGTAAGACTATGGCGCGAGGAGGGTCTTCGCGTCTTGCCTGGTCAATATATTGCTCGCGCTCAGGCAGACGGAAGCAACCAGGGCAGGGACTACATTCGCATCGCGCTTGTTCACGACAAAACCATAACCTCTGAGGCACTGCATCGCCTCGTCGCGGTTCTCGGTTGAGCAGGCGCGCCATGTCATCCATCGACCGCGGCCTCGATAATTCGGCATTATTCACCGAAGATTTGCGCGCGGCGATCTGGCGACGTCTTGGCGAATTGAGCGGCCTCATGTTGATGACGCTGGCGCTGGCAACGGTGCTGGCCCTGACCACCTGGTCGGTGCGCGATCCGAGCCTAAGCCACGCCACCGATGCGCCGGTGCATAACCTACTCGGTTATCCGGGCGCAATCGCTGCGGACCTACTAATGCAATTGCTCGGCTTGTCGGCAATTGTCCTCACCCTGCCGGTCGCGGTCTGGGGTTGGCGGCTCGTGACGCACCGACCACTTGATCGCGAGATTTTGCGCATCGTGTTTTGGCTTGCGGCCACCTCGTTCGCCGCGGCCTTTGCGTCCTGCGTGCCGCGCAGTGAAACTTGGCCGCTTCCAACTGGACTGGGCGGCGTGGTTGGCGATGCGATGATGCGTCTACCTTTCGCGCTGACAGGGGGTGCGCCTTCGTGGTTAACACGAGCGTCATTGGCAATCGGGGCCGGTGCGCTTGCGCTTATATCGATTGGGGTGTCGATTGGCTTATTCCTGCAGTCCCGCGCTTCGTTTGCCGACGATATCCATCGTGAAGCCGAAGCTTTTGTCGCCGAGGAAGAAAAAACCTCAATCTCAATTGGCTGGCTATTTCATTCGCTATTAAGTCTGAAATCGCGGCTTGACCGATTACTGGCGCGCCCCAAAAAGCGAAGCGCGAAATTCGCAAGTGATGGACGTGCCGCATTGCGTTTAGCTCCAGGTTTCGCAAGATCCCAATCCGCAGAAATGGCGGCCGAAGAGGAATTCGATAACGAGGTAGAACCTAAGCGCCGTACGACACGCCGTACAGCTCCGCGTCCATTCTCCCGCCGATCCGGAGGATATATCTTGCCGTCGCTTTCGTTTCTCGCCGTGCCGCGTGCCATTGATCGCACCACGCCAGACAACGAAGAAATAGAGGAGAATGCGGAAGCGCTGGAAAGTGTACTCGAGGACTTCGGCGTTAAAGGCGATATTATCAATGCACGGCCGGGCCCAGTCGTCACACTCTATGAACTCGAACCCGCACCCGGCATCAAATCGTCACGCGTGATCGGCCTTGCCGACGATATTGCGCGTTCCATGAGCGCCGTATCGGCGCGTGTCGCGGTCGTTCCCGGCCGCAATGCAATCGGCATCGAACTACCAAATGAGAAGCGCGAGAAAGTTTACCTGCGTGAGATGCTTGCTTACGAGACCTACAACGAAACTTCCGCGAAACTTCCGCTTTGCCTCGGAAAAACGATCGGCGGCGAACCTGTGGTCGTTGATCTAACGCGCATGCCGCATCTCCTGATCGCCGGGACCACCGGTTCGGGTAAGTCGGTCGCGATCAATACCATGATCCTGAGTCTCGTCTACCGACTCAAGCCAGAGCAATGTCGCCTCATCATGGTCGACCCGAAGATGCTGGAATTATCAGTCTATGACGGCATTCCGCATTTATTGACGCCAGTCGTCACCGATCCAAAGAAAGCCATCGTCGCGCTCAAATGGGCGGTACGCGAAATGGAAGAGCGTTACAAAATGATGTCGAAGCTCGGCGTGCGCAACATTGACGGTTACAATGCCAGACTGGCCGAGGCGAAATCGAAGGGCGAGTCGCTGTCACGTACCGTACACACTGGTTACGACAAGGAGAGCGGCGAGGCGATCTACGAGAAGGAAAAACTCGATCTCGATCCCCTACCCTATCTCGTCGTGATCGTTGATGAGATGGCGGATCTGATGATGGTCGCCGGCAAGGATATCGAAGCTGCGATCCAGCGGCTTGCACAGATGGCGCGTGCTGCCGGCATCCACGTGGTTCTTGCAACGCAACGACCGTCGGTAGACGTCATTACCGGCACTATCAAAGCGAATTTTCCGACGCGCATTTCTTTCCAGGTAACCTCCAAGATTGACAGCCGAACTATCCTCGGCGAGCAAGGCGCCGAACAACTGCTTGGACAAGGCGACATGCTCTACATGGCTGGCGGGGGCCGTATCATCCGCATCCATGGTCCCTTTGTCTCCGACGAGGAAGTCGAAAAGGTCGTTCACCACCTCAAGGCGCAAGGCGTGCCGCAATATCTTGAAGCCGTCACCGCCGAGCAAGAAGAGGATGGCGCTGTGTTCGATTCGACAGGGATGGTCGGCGGTGAGGCTAACGATCTTTACTCTCAGGCGGTCCAGATCGTCTTGCGTGATCGTAAGGCGTCAACGAGCTATATCCAGCGACGGCTTCAGATCGGATATAACCGCGCCGCTACGATCATGGAGCGGATGGAGGAAGAGGGCGTCGTCGGTCAGCCGAATCATGCCGGAAAACGTGAAATCCTGGTGGGCGGCGAAGGCGAATAACACTCTTGAGAATCATTGCAATCGAGCCTAATTCGGCAGCAAAGGCGGCGCGAGCCGTGAAATCGCCATAGCGTGCGGGTAGCGAAAAAAGAGTTCTTGGGGGCGCGCAAGCGCGCGCTTTGAACGGAGCAAGATATGACGAAGGGTCAAGCTACTATTCTCGGCGTAATGATTGCCGGATCTATCGTCACAACAGCGTCTCTCGCTCAGACGGTCCCAGTGCCAGTGCCAGCTCCTTTGCCCAAGACTGGGGTGATTTCTCAAACACCTGCAGCGACAGGTTCCGTCGCCCAAGTGGCGCCTTCGACCAGCAATGTTACCACGATTGCAAGCCCCGCGGCGCCGGCGCCGATCGGTCGCCCGCCGGCGAGCATCGGCAAGCCCGGAGAAGCAAAGACCACGACGGCCTTTGACCCAAACCAACGAGCATTAGCCGATCGGGTTAGCAATTATCTATCGAGTATCCGCACACTCGTCGGCGAATTCGTTCAGGTTGGCCCTGATGGCAGCCGAACCGAAGGCCAGCTCTATTTACAGAAACCTGGTCGCGTACGTTTTGAATATAATCCCCCAAGTCCGATCGAATTAATTGCCGATGGACAATCCGTCGTGGTGCGCGACCGCAAGCTCGCAACCCAGGATCTATATCCATTGTCACAAACGCCGTTACGTTTCCTTCTTGCCGACCAAGTTGACCTTTTGAAAGACACAAATGTCACCGCGGTCTATTCGGACGATGTATTTGCTACGGTGGTGATTGAGGAAAAGCAAACGATCGGCGGGACGCATCGCTTGATGCTAATGTTCGCCGCCAACGATTTGACGCTTCGCCAATGGACAGTGACGGATCCGCAGGGTTTCGATACCACGGTTGCCATTTACAATCTCGACAATACCAAGAAGCCAGATCCAGGCTTATTCAAAATCAATTATGAGCGCGTCCTGCAATGAGCGATGTGATCACTGGCAGCCTGATCCCACGAAAAATTTACGGTTGAAATATCTTAATGATAGCCCGATCGCGTGCATTGCATTTCGGATCTTCCGGAAAGACGCCGATATTACGGCGCATTTGGTGGATAACGATTTGAGGTGACAACCCTAATCTGTTGTATAAGTAGAGACGCATGCAACTGAAAATATCGACTTGGAATGTCAATTCGGTGCGATTTCGCATCGACCTCGTCGCCAGATTCATCAAGACCACGCGGCCCGACATCCTTTGCCTGCAAGAAACAAAGTGTCCGGACGACAAGTTTCCGCACAAGCGCTTCAAGCGGCTCGGCTATGAACACACGGCGCTTAACGGACAAAAGGGCTATCACGGTGTGGGCGTCCTTTCACGGCTCCCTTTCGACTTCATTTCAATTCGCGTTTTTTGCGGCAAGTCCGATAGCCGACATATCTCCGTTAAGCTTGGCGAGCGGGCGGGCTTACGTGATCCGATAACACTACATAATCTTTACGTTCCCGCCGGCGGCGATGTTCCTGATCCGAGCACGAACGAGAAATTCTCCCACAAACTCGCTTTCCTCGACGAAATGCGGGAATGCCTAGAACTCATACCGGGACGGCACGAACGTGCAATCTTGCTCGGCGATCTCAACGTGGCTCCACTCGAGCACGACGTATGGAACCACAAGCAGTTACTTGATGTGGTTTCACATACGCCGATCGAATGCGATAAGCTCATCGCGGCACAGACGCGCGCATCCTGGATTGATACTTTACGAACTTTCGTTCCCGAGCCGACAAAACTCTTTACGTGGTGGAGTTACCGGTCGCCAGATTGGGCGACGGCCGACAAAGGGCGGCGCTTGGACCATATCTGGGTCTCACCGGCGCTCGCCGACCGGGTTGCAAGAATTAAGGTATCGAAAGAGGCGCGTGGGTGGAAACGACCATCCGACCATGCGCCGGTAACCACAGTGCTCGACGTTCAATAACGGATAAAATTCAAGCCAACCGATTCGACGGATCAAGCTTGGCTCGCGCATTGGTCATTTCACGCGCCGATTGGTCAGCACGCTTAGCTATCATCTCGCGTAAACGTCGAGCCGCATCCGGATATGTCTCAAGCATTCGCAGGAACGAATTACGCGAGATACGGATGACATTGGAGGGTTCGCGTGCAGTTACTGTAAATGGCCGTACCGAATCGGTGAGTAACGCAAACTCGCCGAACAGCGTACCAGGACCAACAACCTCATCCTTCGCAGTGTTAGTGGGGTCGGCATTTACGCGAAACGAACCTTCCTGAATCACAAAAGCCCCATCGGCTGCTTCGCCTTTGCGAAAGAGCGTTTCTCCGGTATGCACATAAATGTTTTCCGCGCCGATACTCAGAGTGCGAAGTGCCGGCCTACCGAGCAAACGGAATGTTGGCAGGCTTTCGAGAAAAGCAATGTCGTGTTCAATGGCCATTGACAGCGCCGGTTATGGCACGAGCTTGTAGCCGCCGGCATCCGTCACCAAAATTGCGGGATTGGTAGCATCTTTCTCGACCTTTTGACGCAACCGATAGACGTGCGTCTCAAGCGTATGCGTGGTGACGCCAGAATTGTAGCCCCATACTTCCTGCAGTAGCGTCTCACGCGACACCGGACGCTGGCCGGCGCGATAAAGATAGCGGAGAATTGCAGTTTCCTTTTCAGTGAGTCGAACTTTATTGCCTTTTGGACTCATAAGTAGTTTCGAGCTAGGACGGAATGTGTAAGGGCCGATATTAAAAACCGCGTCTTCGCTTGCCTCGTGCTGCCGCAATTGCGCGCGGATGCGCGCGAGCAGTACTGCGAACCGGAATGGTTTGGTGACGTAATCGTTGGCGCCGGATTCAAGACCAAGGATAGTGTCTGAATCGGTTTGGTGGCCGGTGAGCATGATAACCGGCGCCTTAAACCCATTCTTGCGCATGATGCGCACAGCTTCCCGCCCGTCCAAGTCGGGTAGTCCGACATCCATGACGACAAGGTCTATTGTCCCGGCCTTGGCCTCCTGAACGCCTTTGGCGGCGGTATCGACCGCAACGGCCTCGAATTCCTCATGCAAGGCTAGTTGCTCGACCAGTGCCTCGCGCAGCTCGGCGTCGTCATCGACAATCAATATCTTGCGGGCATTAGTCATGTTTTAGGGTCCCTCGCGGGCGAGTATCTTCTCATACTTGGGCGAAATAGAGCATTCGAGACCTAAAGCGCAAGCACAGAAAAACCCACCGCCGAAATTAATACTAGCTCACCGTATGACAAAAAGAACCTTTGAAATCATAGAGGTAAAGACACGACCCGGAATGCGCTCGCGCGGTGTCCTGCGCGCCGGCGCACTTACGCTACCAGTTGCGATCGGCCGCTCCGGAATCAAAGCGAACAAACGTGAGGGCGATGGCGCAACCACGCGCGGCCAGTACCGGCTTAAGCGCCTATGGTGGCGGGCCGATCGCGGTCCGCCGCCGCATACGGGCCTCGCATTGCGGCGAATCAAACCCGACGATGCTTGGTCGGAAGACCCCCGCGACCGGCACTATAACCGCCCGTTTCGGATTGGCGCAATGATACCTGGTGATCGTTTATGGCGCGCCGATCATCTCTATGATCTCATCATTGAGGTCGATCATAACCAACGCCCGCGAATTGCTGGCCGCGGTAGCGCGGTTTTTATCCATGCGGCTCGCCCCGGATTTCCTCCCACTGCCGGATGTGTCGCACTTGAGTCGAAGGCTCTGCGCAGACTAGTAACGTGGTGTGGGAATACGACGAAAATCATTATTCACTAAATTTGCTAACGCTCGCATAAATATTGATTAAGCATAAGGGTAAGGCAACGCGGCAGCCGATACCTTGTTAAGAATAGTCAAACGCCACTGTCATATCTCTATTGTTTACACGGTAGTGCGCGTTTTATCGCGCCTACCGGTTTGTTTGTGAGGGCGACAATGGACGCCAGCATTTCACTGGATAACGACATATTGCAGCGATCCGGGCGTGAGCTGCTTGGACGCGTAATCTCCGTCAGTGGATCACAGGCGACAATTGGCCTTGGATCGCCCGCACGGGTAAATTCTGGCGTTGCGCAAGTCACCGTCGGCAAGTTTCTCGGAATCATGAGCGGTGCAACCGTCATCATCGGAATGATTTCGGAAATCTACGAACAGAATTCGCCGTCGGTCAATTCTGGACAAGCCTATCGTGGCATCGCGCGCGTAGATTTGCTCGGAGAAATCAAGGTATCGGCAGATGGTTCCGCGCGGTTTCAGCGCGGGGTTACCGAGTATCCAGCCATCGGAGAAACCGCGGTATCGGTTGGTAAAAGTGAACTTAAATTCGTATATGGTGGCGACGATCGCGAACGCGCGAATATCGGTTGCCTGCAACAGGACAATGCGATCGATGCCCATATCAACATCGATGATCTCGTCAGCAAACACTTCGCCATTCTTGGCACGACAGGTGTTGGCAAATCGAGCGGCGTCGCCATCATACTGCAGCAGATTCTGAGCGCACGACCGAACTTGCGGATCTTTCTCGTCGATCCCCATAATGAATATGGCCGTTGTTTTGGCGATAAGGCACAAGTCCTGACACCACGGAACCTGAGATTGCCGTTCTGGCTTTTTAATTTCGAGGAAACCGTCGATGCATTTTTCGGAGGCCGGCCCGGCGTCGAGGAAGAAGTAGAAATTCTTGCCGAAGTGATTCCGCTCGCGAAGGCCGCGTATTTACAATACCGCAGCGCCGCCGATCGTCAGATTGTCAAGAAACGAGACCCACGGAGCACGGGCTACACGGCTGATACACCGGTGCCCTACCGTATTGAGGATCTGATTAATCTGATCGACGAGCGAATGGGAAAACTGGAAAATCGCTCATCGCGGACCAAATATCACAAACTGATTTTGCGCATTCAGACATTCCGCAATAACCCGCGATACGCATTCATGTTCGAAAACGCGAACATCGGCGGCGACACGATGGCGGAAATTCTGAGTCATCTATTTCGCCTGCCGCCCGATGGTAAACCGATGACCATCATGCAATTGGCTGGTTTTCCGGCAGAAGTCGTGGACTCTGTCGTTTCAGTACTTTGCCGGATGGCCTTCGATTTTGGACTGTGGAGCGACGGTATCGCACCATTGTTGTTCGTCTGCGAGGAAGCTCATCGCTACGCACCAGCGGATTCCAAGATCGGTTTTGGCCCAACGCGCCGCGCCCTGTCGCGCATCGCCAAAGAGGGCCGCAAATATGGCGTATTCCTTGGACTGGTGACACAGCGGCCAGCTGAAATTGATCCTACGATCATCTCACAATGCAGCACGCTATTCGTAATGCGGCTGTCAAATGATCGCGACCAATTGCTCATTCGTTCCGCAGTTTCTGACGCGGCAGCAGGCTTGCTGACCTTCATACCCTCACTTGGTATCCGCGAAGTGTTCGCTTTTGGCTCAGGCATCGCGATGCCAACGCGCATGATATTAAAGGAACTTCCTCCATCGCTCCGACCGGATAGCGAGGCGGCGAGCAATACGCGCTCTGATGCTGGAATGAAGGCGGATCGCGACATGATCGCGTCAGTCATCGAGCGCTGGCGCAATGCAACGATGAGTCAAAAATTGGTTTTCGAGGATGAGGCCTCTGAATTTAGCTCACCGCCGAGGGAGGAACTCGCATCAATTGCGCCCGTCGCGCCGGCACCCCCGGTCGGTAACGGGTTATCGTCTGGACTCGATCCAAAACGATATGGGATAATCAGAAAACCAATCGTCAGCGATCCGAGCCCCGTGGCGCCGTCTGGCCAGCCGACTCGTTGGCGTTGACTGGACTGATGCCGAATCCATCGGGTCAGCCAGAACGCATTACTTTCGCTCTCCGAAAATGGCGCTACCAACACGCACATGCGTAGCGCCAAATTGAATCGCGACAGCAAAATCCGCGCTCATTCCCATTGATAGAAATTTCAAGCCATTGCGCGAGGCTATCTTCGCGGTTAATGCGAAATGCGGCGCCGGCGCATCAATAAGTGGAGGGATGCACATCAATCCCTCCACAATGAGACCGTAATTGCTCCTGCAGTTTTGCAGAAACGCATCGGCATCGTCCGGTAACACGCCGGCCTTTTGTGGTTCGGCTCCAGTATTGATTTCGACGAACAAGCGGGGCTGTCGATTCTGCTTTTCAATCTCTCTTGCCAAGGCTTCGCATAGGCTCGGTCGGTCGAGCGAGTGAATTGCATCGAATAGCGCGACTGCTTCCTTCGCTTTGTTGGATTGCAAAGAGCCAATAAGGTGCAACTCGATGTCCGGAAATTTTTCCCTCAACGCCGGCCATTTAATCTTGCTTTCCTGCACACGGTTCTCGCCGAATGTTCGATGGCCAGCGACAACAGCTTCCTCGATAACCTCGACGGGAAACGTCTTAGTTACCGCGATCAGCGTGACCGAGGAAGACGCGCGCTTAGCATCGCGGCAAGCACGCGTAATTTCGTCCTGAACGGCGAGAAGTCGCTCGGCGCAGGTCATTGCTTCGGTCGTATGGGTCATTTCCCGCTATCAATGTCTGTGTAGTCAGTAAAAATACGAGATCGTATCCTGCGACGATTTCGGCTCCACGAATAGACGCTTAAAATTCTATTGTTCCAAAGAAAGTCAATTTAAACCCCTCAATTTACAGTACGGATAATGAGCATGATTGTCATATGTCAAACGCGCTACAACAGCCAGATCTGAAGAATGAGCGGCGCAAACCGATACTCGGTATTCGGGCGCGTCTAATGATCCTTGCAACTATTGCTATCTTGCCGTTGGTGCTTGATCGCGTGCGCGATCTGGAGAGCGATCGGGTTGAACGAATCGAGGCAGCCTATAAGCAGGCCACCGAATTGGCTCGCCGCGGCACTGACGAACAAAACGAACTGATCGCCACAACAAAAAGCTTTCTTCAGGTTGTCGCGAATATGTATGCCATGTCGGCAAGGTCCGGTGAGTCGTGCGGCCGCTTTTTGGCAAACGCGGTCGAGGGTTTGCCATGGGCGAAGGCAATTTCGGTGGTCGGACGAGATGGACGCATTCTCTGCTCTAGCAATGTGGAGGCCAGCGGCCTCGATATTTCAGATCGTCCGCATTTCCAGCGAGCATTGACGTTTGGGAGTTTTGAACTCAGCGATTACGCCCTTGGCCGGCGTCTTCAGGGTCCCATGATCTTCGCATGTTACGGCGCGCTCTCAGCCAACGGGACGGTCAATCACGTCTTCGCTGCGGTCCTGGACCTCGATTGGATCGGCCGCTTGGCGCGCGCCACCGCAGAACGATCGGGTTCATTTGTATTGATGCTGGACGGAGGGGGTACTGTTCTCACGCACTATCCCGGATCCGGAAAATGGATCGGCTTGCAATTCGACGATCATCCTCTGGTTCGTCAAATATTGAACCGATCCGAAGGTACCGTCACCGGCGTTGGCATTGACGATGTTCGCCGCATCTTCGCTTTCGTTCAACTACCCGGTACCTCGACACGCCTCGCAGTTGGTATCGATGAAAACGAGGTCCTGCGCCGAGTCAACGAAGCAATGCGGCGCTCCTATTCTCAATTGGGTATCATTGCTGGTATCGTACTTATCAGTATCTGGTTTGGAGGCGCGCGCCTGTTCGTGCGACCGATTCACAATCTTGCTTGGACGGCGAAGCGCCTCGGCCAGGGCGAACTCAAAGCGCGCGCGACCGAAAAGCCTTGGGCGGTTGAATTCGTTCCCCTCGCCGCCGCGCTCGATGATATGGCGGATCATCTTGCTGCGCGCGAGCATTATCTGCGAGCCACCAACGACCGTCTCGAAGAGCTTGCGCAAAACGACAGTCTCACTGGACTTGCCAATCGCCGCACATTTGATTCGCGACTTAAAATGGAATGGAAGCGTGCAGAGACGCTCGCCTTGCTTATGATCGACATCGATTATTTCAAGCGGCTGAACGATCATTACGGCCATGTTGCGGGCGACGCCTGTTTGCGATCCCTGGGTAAGATCTTTGCAGCCGCCGTTAGAAAAGACGATCTCGCCGCCCGTTATGGAGGCGAGGAGTTTACTCTGTTACTGCCGGGAGCGAGCCTTAATGCCGCAACAAAGGTAGCGCAACGCATACGGGTGGCCGTTGAAAATCTTCGCATCGCTCACGTCGAGTCACCCGCAGGATATGTGACGGTTAGCATCGGCGTCGCCTCACTCCACCCGCAATCGGGTATCGATCCACAAGTCCTCGTCGAAACTGCCGATGCGGGCCTCTACAAAGCTAAAAGTTGCGGGCGCAATACCGTGACTACCAATTCCAGCGTAAAACTTGCTGCGACTGGCTAATCCGGCGCACGCGCAGGTCTTTGATCGATCGGAACCGCGACTTGCTCCCGTCAGAAACCTGCTTTCTAGCGCCGTTGACCCACAAAGCCCTTTCGTGTCTGTTCCGCGCGCTTTAAAAAGAGCCGGAAATGACCGCCGATTCGAGAAAAAACGAGCGCTACAACGCCCGCGAAGCTGAGCCGCGTTGGCAAAAGATTTGGGACGAGCGCGAAATTTTTGCAACCCGCAACGACGACCCGCAGCCGAAATACTACGTGCTCGAGATGTTTCCCTACCCTTCGGGGCGCATCCATATGGGCCACGTGCGTAACTACACCATGGGTGATGTGGTCGCTCGCTACAAACGTGCGATGGGCCTCAATGTTCTGCACCCGATGGGCTGGGACGCCTTCGGTATGCCGGCGGAGAATGCCGCGATGGAGCGCAAAGTCCATCCCAAGGCATGGACCTACGACAACATCGCCACAATGAAATCGCAGCTGCAATCGATGGGCCTTTCGCTCGATTGGGCGCGCGAGATCGCGACCTGTGATCCTGGTTATTACAAGCATCAGCAGAAGATGTTCCTCGATTTCCTCAAGTCGGGACTTGTTGAGCGTAAGCAGTCAAAAGTGAATTGGGACCCGGTCGATCATACCGTGCTTGCCAACGAGCAAGTGATCGACGGCCGCGGCTGGCGCTCCGGCGCACTCGTCGAGCAGCGCGAGCTGACGCAATGGTTCTTCAAGATTAGCGATTATGCGCAGGACCTGCTCGCGGCCATCGACACCCTCGACCGCTGGCCAGAAAAGGTGCGCCTCATGCAGCGCAACTGGATCGGGCGCTCGGAAGGATTGCTTGTCCGTTTCGCGCTCGATTCAAACACTACGCCGAACGGTGAAAGCGAACTCGATATCTTTACAACGCGCCACGATACGTTGTTCGGCGCAAAGTTCATGGCGCTGTCGCCGGATCATCCGCTAGCGGCCGCGGCGGCGGCGAAAAATCCCGCGCTTACTGAATTTATCGCTGAATGCAAGCGCACCGGGACCGCGCAGGAGTTGATTGACAAGGCTGAGAAGCAGGGTTTCGACACCGGGATGAAGGCAATCCATCCCTTCGATCCATCATGGAAATTACCGGTTTACGTCGCCAACTTCATTTTGATGGATTACGGCACGGGCGCGATCTTCGGCTGCCCGGCGCATGATCAGCGCGATCTTGATTTCGTCAACAAGTACAGCCTTGGCGCGACGGCAGTGGTCTGTCCCGAAGGCCAGGACCCAAAGACATTTGTCATCACCGATATTGCGTATGACGGCGATGGCCGCATGATCAATTCGCGCTTCCTTGACAGCATGACAATCGCACAAGCTAAAGAGGAAGTTGCGCGCCGGCTTGAAAAGCAAATCAGGGGCAATCGCCCGGTCGGTGAACGCCAGATCAATTATCGCTTGCGCGATTGGGGCATCTCCCGCCAGCGTTATTGGGGTTGCCCAATTCCGGTGATTCACTGCGATACTTGCGGTGTAGTGCCGGTTCACGAGAAAGACTTACCGGTAAGGTTGCCCGAGGACGTGGATTTTGATCGGCCCGGCAATCCGCTCGATCGTCATCCAACCTGGAAGTCTGTCACTTGCCCAAAATGCGCAAAGCCCGCGCGCCGCGAGACCGATACGATGGATACCTTCGTGGATTCGTCGTGGTACTTCGCGCGCTTCACCGATCCCTGGATTGCGAGCGCACCCACCGATCGTAAGATGGTCGATGCTTGGTTGCCGGTCGATCAATACATCGGCGGCATCGAGCACGCGATCCTGCATTTGCTCTACAGCCGCTTTTTCACGCGCGCGATGCGCGCCACCAAGCATGTTGGAATGGACGAGCCGTTTGCCGGCTTGTTTACGCAAGGCATGGTCGTGCACGAAACCTATCGAAGAAAAGGCGGCGACTATGTGACGCCGGCGGAGGTAAAGGTCGAGGGTGCAGAAGGCAGCCGCCACGCGACATTGATTGCAACTGGAGAGCCGATTGAAATCGGCGGCATCGAAAAGATGTCAAAATCCAAGCGCAACACCGTTGACCCGGACGACATCATCGCGACCTACGGCGCCGATACCGCACGTTGGTTCATGCTGTCGGATTCTCCGCCCGAACGCGACGTCAACTGGACCGAGGATCGCGTTCAGGGTGCCGCACGTTTCGTGCAGCGGCTCTGGCGCCTTTGCGGAGAGGTGGCGGAAATTTCAAAATCGGCGCCGGCAAAAAGCCCCGTCGAGTTTGGGACCGCCGCGGTCGTGGTGCGCAAGGCTGCGCATGGCGCGTTGGCCAAGGTTTCGCAGGAAATCGATAAGCTGCATTTCAACGTCTGCGTCGCGCACATCTACGAGCTTGCCAACGCACTTGGTGACTCGATCGGCGAAATTGGCTCGGAGAGCGACATCACCTCGGATTTCGCCTGGGCGGCACGAGAGGCGGCCGATATTCTGGTTCAACTTTTTCATCCTATGATGCCGCATCTCGCCGAAGAGTGCTGGGCGGTCCTTGGCCACAAGACTCTGGTCTCGGTCCAGCCCTGGCCGCAGGTCGAGCCTGGTCTACTGATCGAGGACACCATCACGCTACCCGTTCAAGTTAACGGCAAAAAGCGCGCCGACGTCACGGTTTCACGGGATGCTGGAAATGCCGATATCGAGGCTGCTGTATTAATGCTCGATCCTGTAAAAAGGGCCCTCGAGGGCAAAACACCCAAAAAAGTCATTGTTGTCCCGCAAAGGATAGTGAATGTGGTGGCCTGATCCTCGCGTGCGAACCTGTGTGCGGCTTGCCGCTGTGCTGGCTATGGCCATGCTTACGGCCGGATGCTTTCAGCCCCTTTATGGCGAGCGTTCGTTCACGACTGCTGCTGGTGGCCCCGGCCTGCGCGACCGGCTGAGTGCAGTCGAGGTTCAGACCATTGACACGCCAAGCGGCACGCCCGTTGCTCGGATTGGTGGCGAGATACGCAACGCACTTATGTTCGACCTGACTGGAGGCGGAGCGGCGCTGCCGGCAACGCACCGGCTAAAGATAAGCCTTTCGACGCAAACGTTATCGGTAATTGTGGATACAACGACGGCGCGGCCGGACGTATCAAATTACGGTATCGACGCGACATACGCGTTGGTTGAGATTGCGACCGGCAAGACGGTCGCCAACGGCCGGACCTTTTCACGGGTTTCCTATGACATCCCGGGTCAGGAGCAGCGTTTTGCGGCGGCTCGAGGTTTGCGTGACGCCGAGAATCGCGCGGCGAAGGTCATCGCCGAGCAAATCAAGTCGCGTTTGGCTTCCTACTTTGTCACCGGGTCCTAAGACCCACCGAGCCTCGGATCGATCATGGTGGCGCTGAAGACGGCGGAGATCGAAAACTTCGTCGCACGGCCGGATCCGGCGAGTTTTCTCATTCTCGTTTTTGGTCCCGATGCTGGCCTGGTTCGTGAACGAACCGAACACATTATCCGTGCATCGGTCGACGATCCAAATGATCCCTTCTCACTCGTGCGAATAGATGGCGACGAATTGGCTTCGAATCCGGCGCGGCTGATTGAGGAGAGCGGTACAGTTCCATTGTTCGGCGGTCGACGAGCCATTTTAGTGAAGTCAGGCAATCGCAGCATTGTACCGGCCGTCGAGGCGGCGATTGCAGCGCCGAGTCCCGATTGCCGCATCGTCATCGAGGCTGGTGATCTGCGACGCGGCACGCCATTGCGCACGTTATGCGAGCGCGCAAAATCCGTGATCGCAATTCCCTGTTATACCGACGGCGAGCGCGATCTCGGCCGGCTCGTCGACGAGGAAATGCGTGCGGCGGGTCTCACAATCGCTCCTGACGCCCGTGCCGCGTTATTGCCTTTGTTGGGTGGCGATCGCGCGGCTTCGCGCAGCGAAATCCGTAAAGTCGCGCTTTATGCGCATGGATCGTCGCGCGTCACTCTCGACGATGTCGTCGCGGTAATCGCGGACGCATCTGCTTTGGCTGTAGATGGATTGGTGGATGCCGTCTTCACCGGCCGTACTGCGGATGTGGAGCTGCAATTTGCCAAAACCCGCGCATCGGGAGTTGCGCCGGGTTCGATCGTCACCGCCGCCTTGCGCCAACTTGCGCAATTACACAGGGCTCGGCTCGCAATGGAGGATGGCGCGACCGCGGGCGAAGCAATGCGCGTAATACAGCCGCCTGTGCATTTTCGGCGCGAGGCCGCCGTTGGCGCCGCGCTGCAAGTATGGACGGCGGCTCGCCTTCAACGAGCTATGGGGCAGCTCGCCGAAGCGGCCTTGCAGACACGGCAGCAGCCCGGGCTGGCTGAGACACTCGCTCATCGTGCCTTGTTAGCTATCGCGGCGAATGTGCGAAGGAATTAATTCCGCACGAGCTATCCTGCGCAGAACTCGTGATCGTACGGTGGACGCAGATTTCCCGCTTTAATAGCGTTAGTTACGTCGCGACCGCGATGCTTTTCCGCTGCCGGATTCCAAACGCTCGACTACATCGTCGAGCTGATCGAGCGTGCGATACTTTATTCGCAATGTACCCCCGCGCGAACCATGGTCGATGCTGACGATGAGCCCAAGCCGGTCGGCTAGCCGTTTTTCCAATGCACCAGTGTTGGCGTCCTTGGCGCGTTTGCGCGTTTTGATCGCCTTGCTGCGGCCCTTCGTTTGATCCTGACGCAGCGCTTCAATCTGCCGAACGTTGAGACCCCTCTCGACAATATCGCGCGCCATAGCTTCGGGATCGGATTGGCCAATCAGCGCCCGCGCATGACCAGCGGAAATCTTGCCGGCGTTGATGTAGGCCTTCACCGAGTTTGGCAGTTTGAGCAGCCGCAGAGTGTTGGCAATATGACTACGGCTCTTGCCGACAACTTTAGCGATCTCATCCTGGCTGTGCCGGTATTCATTTGCCAGCATTTGATAACCGGCAGCTTCCTCCAATGGATTAAGATCGGTGCGTTGGACATTTTCAATGATCGTAAGTTCCATCGCTTCGCCGTCACTCACTTCGAGTACAATGATCGGTACTTGATGCAGTCCTGCGCGCTGCGCCGCGCGCCAGCGCCGCTCGCCGGCAATGATTTCAAAAGTATCGCCCTTGCCGCGCGGACGTACGATGATCGGCTGGATGATGCCGCGCTCACGCACCGAACGCGCGAGTTCATCGAGCTCGGCGTCTGAAAAAACACGCCGCGGATTGCGCGGATTTGGTTTAAGATACTCGATTGGCACGCGGCGCTGCTGACGTCCACTACGCTCTGTCGTACCGGCCTCTGCGCCAACATCGCCAATCAGCGCCGCCAGTCCGCGCCCAAGCCGCGATCGCGTGTCATCCGCCATTGTTGCTCTCGAATCTATCGCCACGTGGTCTCCAGCGTTACGTTACAATCCAACCCCGGCGCATCGCTCACACCGCGGCACACAGTTCCTTCTCACGCTGGATGATCTCGGTCGCGAGCCGCAGATAGGCTTCGCTGCCGACACACTTAAGATCGTAGACAAGGACCGGCTTGCCATATGATGGCGCTTCGGAGACTCGCACATTGCGCGGGATGATGGTTTCGTAAACCTTCGAGCCCATGAACTGTCGGACATCTTCCACGACCTGTTCCGACAGGTTGTTCCGCGCGTCGTACATCGTCAGAACGACGCCGTGAATAGTCAAATCGGGATTAAGTGTCTCCTTCACCTGCTCAACGGTCTTGATCAATTGCGACAATCCTTCGAGAGCGAAGAATTCGCATTGCAACGGAACGAGGATCGCGTTGGCCGCGGCCATGGCATTGACCGTGAGCAGATTGAGCGATGGCGGACAATCGACCAGAACGTAGGTGTAATCGGCCCCACCGGCTTTGCCATCGTTGAGCGGCCTGAGCGCGCTCCGCAAGCGATAAGCACGATCGCGTGCGGTGCTGATCTCAAGTTCGAGGCCGGCGAGATCGAGTGTCGAAGGCGCGATGTGCAGGCGTGGAACGGCAGTGGCGAGGATCGCTTCGCCGATTTGAGCTTCGCCGACCATCACGTCGTAAGTCGAGCAGTTGCGATTGCGGCGGTCGATGCCAAGACCAGTGGAAGCGTTGCCCTGCGGATCGAGATCGACAATGAGCACGCGCTCGCCGATGGCAGCGAGGGCGGTGCCGAGATTGATCGCCGTTGTCGTTTTGCCGACCCCGCCATTTTGATTGGCGATTGCCAGGACACGCGCGGGCTTGCCGCTTTCGGTGTGCGGCAACGCAAGGTCAGGCGATAGTGTATCGATCATCACGGATATCCATTGCGTTGATTGGTCCTCAAAGCCGTCGCTCCGCTTTGCTGATGACGACAATACGGCCCTGCAAATTGGTCCGGCTGGGTATTAATAGATGGTTAATGTTCCAATATTTAGCTGCCTTGGTCAATTCAACCTCAACATCTTGTCCCTTTAATAACAGAGCTTTTGCGCCTCCAGCCATCAACGACTCAGTTTGTGCAAGCAATGATTCAATAGGCGCTAGGGCCCGGGCGGTGACCACGTCAACGGGCCCAGTGAAAGCCGCCACGAAGGTTTCGATCCGCATCGGATGAACGGTGGCCGGAGCGCCCGTGATGCGCACGGCCTCGCGGAGAAATGCGGCCTTCTTCTGGTTGCTGTCGACAAGATGCACGTGGCAACCGGGCTTTTCGGCCAGGGCGCAACCGACAACCAGGCCAGGAAAGCCACCGCCGGAGCCAAGATCGACCCAAACGCGGGCCTGCGGCGCGAGTTCGAGTAACTGCAGCGAATCAGCCACGTGCCGCGTCCACAACGCCGGCAGGGTCGAGGCTGCCACGAGATTGATCTTGGCTTGCCATTGCAGAAGAAGAGCAACGAATCGATCCAGCCGGCCGGCTGTTTCACGTGAAACAGGGGTAAGCATCAGCGCCCGCGCGCGGTCTTCAGCGAGACTTTCGGGCGTCACGCCTTGGCCACGCGCCGGCCGCTGCGGCGCAGGTGCGCGGCGAGCAGGGTCAGTGCCGCGGGTGTCATTCCGTCGATTCTGCTGGCCTGGCCGATAGTTCGCGGCCGCAGATCGTGCAGCTTTTGGCGCGCCTCGTTGGAGAGGCCAATGATACTGGAGTAGTTGAGGTCGTCCGGTAGCTCACAGGCCTCGTCGCGCCGATAGACCGCGATATCCGCCGCCTGCCGTGACAAGTAAACCTCGTATAAGGCGTCGACCTCGAGTTGCTCGGCGATTGTAGGCTCAATATCCGCCAGCCGAGGCCAGATCCTCGCAAGATCCTCTAATTCGATGCTCGGATAAGCCAACAGCTCGTAGGCCGAGCGCCGCTGACCGTCGGCATTGAGCGCCAGACCATGCCGGCAGGCTTCGCGTGGGGTCACCGACAGCGACCGCGCCAATGCGCGCGCTGCCTCAAGTCCTGCCATCTTCACCGCGTGGCGCCTCGCGCGTTCAGTTCCGACACAGCCGATGGCGATGCCTTTGCCCGTGAGCCGCTGATCGGCGTTGTCGGCGCGCAGCGACAGGCGGTATTCGGCGCGCGAGGTGAACATGCGATAGGGCTCGGTGACCCCGCGCGTGACGAGATCGTCGATCAGTACCCCGAGATAGCCTTCGGCGCGGTCGAAGGTGATAGGCGCACCGCCACCGGCGCGCGCAGCCGCGTTCAAGCCCGCCACCAACCCCTGCGCGCCAGCTTCTTCGTAGCCGGTGGTGCCATTGATCTGGCCCGCGAGATAAAGCCCCGCCATGCGTTTCGCCTCGAGCGTCGGATGTAGCTCGCGTGGATCGACATGGTCGTATTCGATGGCGTAGCCCGGCCGGATGATGCGCGCGCGCTCGAGCCCGGGAATGGATGCCACCACGGCACGCTGTACGTCTTCCGGCAGCGAAGTGGAGATACCGTTCGGATAGACGGTGTCGTCGTCCAGGCCTTCCGGCTCCAAGAAAATTTGATGCCCATCGCGCTCGCCGAAACGCACGATCTTGTCCTCGATGGACGGGCAATAGCGCGGTCCCCGGCTCGCAATCTGGCCGGAATACATCGGCGAGCGATGGACGTTGGCGCGAATGATCTTGTGCGTCGCGTCGGTCGTGCGCGTGATCGCGCATTGCACTTGCGGATTCTCGATGCGTGTCGTCAGCACCGAAAATGGCTCCGGCGGCTCATCGCCCGGCTGCATTTCCAATCCCGCCCAATCGATGGTGCGGCCATCGAGGCGGGGAGGGGTCCCGGTCTTCAAGCGGCCGAGCGAAAAGCCGATGCGTTCCAGCGTCAGCGACAGCCCGACCGCCGGTGCTTCGCCGACACGGCCCGCCGGTGTTTGCCTCTCACCGATATGGATCAACCCCCGGAGGAACGTGCCGGTGGTGAGTACCACCGCGCCGGCGGAAAGCGTGCGGCCATCCTTGAGGCGCACGCCGGTCACGCGAATCCTATTCTCCCTCTCCCACGCAACACGGGCTTGCCCGTGTTGCGCATCATCGTGCGCAAGTCGAGCAGACGCGACTTGCGTCGGGGGAGGGTTGGGGAGGGGGGGAGATGTTTGTGCTTCGACTTCGAAATGACCCCCCTCCCGATCGCGCTTCGCACGATCGACTTCCCCCACAAGGGGGGAAGTGAAGAAAGACGATGCAGCGCCACTTACCTCTTCGATGATCAGATCGTCGGCTTCCGCCTCGACGACCGTGAGATTGGCCTGCGCGCGGATCGCCGCCTGCATCGCCGCCGCATAAAGCTTGCGGTCCGCTTGCGCGCGTGGTCCGCGCACGGCCGGACCTTTGCGGCGATTGAGCACGCGGAACTGAATGCCGCCACGGTCGGCTACGCGGCCCATCAAGCCATCGAGCGCATCGATCTCGCGCACGAGGTGGCCTTTGCCCAATCCACCGATCGCGGGATTGCACGACATGGCCCCGACGGTCGCAAAGCGATGGGTGACAAGCGCCGTTGCGGCACCCATGCGCGCGGCCGCGGCGGCGGCCTCACAGCCGGCATGTCCGCCGCCGATGACGATGACGTCGTAGCGCTCACGCATTGTCGATGGCCTCGATTGCGGCGCTTGTAGCCAAGCGAGTTGGCAATTCCAAGCGGGCTGTTTCACGTGAAACGGTGCACAGGATCATCGGCACGGAACAATCGATCTAGGACTATATTCCACTCACTTGCCGATGCAGAAATCGCGGAAGATGACGTCGAGAATATCCTCGACGTCGACGCGCCCGGTGAGGCGGCCGAGCGCGCGGCTCGCCAGACGCAATTCCTCGGCGACGATATCCTCGCGTCCCGCTGCGGGCTCGGCGAGTGCGCGGCCGAGCGCCGCGGTGGCATCTTCAAGGGTGCGGCGCTGGCGCTCACGTGTCACGAGGGCGGGCTCGGCGGCGCCAAAAAATTCCGCGGCATGTGTGGTGAGTGCCGCAATAAGCGCCTCGATGCCTTCGCCGGTCGCAGCAGAGACTGAAAAGGTGCACATGGCACGGTCGGTATTAACCACTCGTTTACCATCTTTAACGAGATCGACCTTGTTACGAATGATCCAGCGCGGCGGGTCTCCTGCTACGTCATCCTGAGGTGCCGGCCGTAGGCCGGCCTCGAAGGATGACAGACCGGTCACCCTTCGAGGTTCGGCGGCTTCGCCGCCTCGCGCCTCAGGGTGACGGTGATTGATCTCACTCGCCTCCACCACCCACAACACCAGATCGGCTGCCGCCGCCCGCGCTTTCGCCCGCGCCACGCCTTCCCGCTCGACCGGGTCGTCGGTGTCGCGGATGCCCGCGGTATCGAGCAATGTCACCGGATAGCCCTCGAGATCGAGATGGACTTCGATCACGTCACGGGTCGTGCCGGCATAGGGCGAGACGATCGCGGCCTCTCGCCGGGCGATGCGGTTGAGCAAAGTGGATTTGCCGGCGTTGGGTGGACCGGCAATGGCAACGATAAGACCCTCACGCAGCCGCTCGCCGCGTGAGGCGCCTGCAAGCGTATCCGTCATCTCCTGACGTAGCCCGCGCGCGGCAAGTAACGCGCGCTCCATGACATTCACGGCGACATCGCCCTCATCGGAAAAATCAATGCCGGCTTCGGCCAGCGCTTGCGCCTCGATCAACCGTGTCCGCCACGCTTCGGCGCGGTTACCCAGTAGCCCCTGAAGCTGGAGCAGCGCCTGACGGCGCTGCGCGTCCGTTTCCGCATAGATCAGGTCGGCAAGGCCTTCGACCGCCGTCAGATCGAGTTTGCCATTCTCGAAGGCGCGGCGGGTAAATTCGCCCGGTTCCGCCGGCCGCAAGCTATCGATTTGCGCGAGCGCCGCCAGCGTACCCGCGATGACGGCGCGTCCGCCATGGAGCTGCAGTTCGGCGACATCCTCGCCGGTTTCGCTGGCCGGGCCGGGAAAGAACAAGGCGAGCGCGTCATCGATGACTTCGCCGCTTTGCGGATTGCGCACGCGTGCGAGAGTTGCGCGTCTGGGCTCCGGCAGGCGCCCAATCAATGCCTGCAAGGCCGCGCCTGCGCGCGGGCCGGAGACGCGCACCACGGCGATGGCCGCCGGGGGCCGGCCGGAAGAGAGGGCATAGATGGTGTCGCGGTAATTCGGCAAAGTCCGACCTCAATGGCGCCTGAGGCGTTATCTTGAGCGAAATACCATCTTCATTGAAAGCACATGACCGCGACAACCGACATGCATGAAAACCGCCTTGCGCGCGAGACAAGCCCGTACCTGCTCCAGCACAAGGACAACCCCGTCGCCTGGTGGCCGTGGGGTCCCGATGCCCTGGGCGAGGCCAAGCGCGCGAATAAGCCGATCCTGCTCTCGGTTGGCTAT
>JACQTM010000281.1 GCA_016210825.1 Hyphomicrobiales bacterium | reverse complement strand
TGTCCGGTGAAGTCATAGAGAAATAGGATAACCTGCCAGATCTCGGTTTCCTACATGAATCGGTGCCAGACCGGCATGGAGGATGCCCACGGCGCGGCCTCGCGCGGAAGCCCCGGTCCTCCGGTCGCGATTCGCCAGAACAGATACGACTCCTGAAGCTGGGCGATCGTGCCGATGTCACGGAAATTGGCGGGGAGAGGATGAAAAGCATCGGCGTAATGGCCCCTACCATCGAGCTTGTCGCCGTGACAGAATACGCAATTCTTGAAAAAGATTTCCGCTCCGGCCCGCACGTTGCGGGCGAAATTTTTCTTGTCGGCCCGCAGCGGATTTTCGAGCGTCAGCAAGTTGTACATCTTGCCGCCGACTGAGAAGGAGGAAGGCGGAGCTGGATGAATAGCGCGCAGCTCGGGTGGGGTATCCAAATCGGAACGCGCCGCCGCATAGGCAAGATAACCGCCCGCCAAGCTGATTGTAGCGATCACCGCACTGCGCGCGAGCCATGCCTTTTGTGCACCAAAGAAAAATTGGATCTCGTTTCGGATGCGTTTCCAACGTTCATCATCGCCGGCCGCATACAGCAGAATCACAATGACGATGAAGAACATGTAAAGCCCGACGAGATGAGCTGGCACGACCGGCCACGTCCCAGGCCTCATCAAGGCACCAAGGGCGGGAATCCCGACCACGATGAGCGCGTACGATATTGCCGTACCGACCAGCAGACATATGGTCTGCGGAACTCTCACCTCAGTGCTCCTGCGCCAGATAGTCGACGATCAGCTGCAGCTCCGCGACCAGCATCTGGTCGCCGTAATCATTGGGCATGAGGTCCGGCTCGAAACCCTGCGCCAGCTTCTTGTTGGGAAATAGGATTGATTCGGAAATGAAGCCCTTGGCATCCATGCCGTCGACGCGATGGCCGGCTGTCTTCCAAATCCCGCGGAGATCGGGGCCGGGCCGCTGTTCGCCTTCCTCGACTGGAAACTTCGGGAGAGCATGGCAAACGTCGCATTGGAATTTGCGCAGCGCAGATATCGCGTCGGGAGCTTTTGCCGCGACCGATGGCTCCGACGCCGGCGCCGACGGCTTGGCGCGGTCCACCGGGTCTGGCAGTAGCGTGACCGTGACCTTGTCTCCTGCCATGGACTGCAAATAGCCAATCACGGCGTTGATCTCGCTTGCGCTCAACGCCATTGCGCCTGTTGCTGCTGCGGGCATCGGACTTTCGGCGTCGTTGGTGCCAGGTTTGCCAAAGCCGCTGACGACATAGGCGGATGGCTCGAGCATCGACTCGCGCAAATAGTCCTCGAGAGTGCGGGCCGAGCCGCGATAGCGCACATCGCGGGTCCGTTCGCGCCACACCGTCCCAATCGCGTCAAGTTTGGGAGCGCGGTCGCCGACGCCGGAATGGCAGAGCACGCAGGCCCGTGCGTAAATCCGCGAACCCATTGCCACAAGCTCCTCCGTCGTCATCGTTCCGGTGGAGTTTTCCTTTGCCGGCGGCGGCTCGGGCACGAGCTGAGGGATGCCGTAGTAGGAGAATGCCGTGAACAGACTGATCAATCCGACCGCGTAAGTGGTGACGCCGAGAAAACCGCTCATGGCAGCACTCTCGCTGCGAGCGGCGCCCGCTGCACCGCTTGTGTGCTACTGAATCCCGCGAGCCAGAACACGAACAAGACCAAGACCAGGAAAAACAGCGTGCAGATGCTCACGATAGCGGCGGCATGACCGATGGTGAGCGTGAAGGCGTCGGCCGACGCATCGCGCATCACCGTGTACACGTGCCAATGTTGGCGGATCGAGGAGCGGATATAGCCCATCAACCCCATCAGCCAGGTGAACGCCACCGCCAAGGTAAACAGCGCATATTGCGCTCGGACCGGCATGCGTCCCCAGTGGATCGTCCCGACCCGTTGCGAGCGAAATGCGATTACCTCATCCACCACGACGCACGAGACAATCACGAGTATCGTGGTCATAACTTGGGGCACGGAGAGGCCGATACGGACATTGGCAGGGACGAAGTAGCCGTAAATGCCGAGCCAAACGATGTTGGCGATCGCTACGGCGTAGAGAGCCACCTGCAACCGTGTCGCATGCACCATCCAGGGCGCGGCAGAGCGCAGCCTCGCGCGGCGGAATAGCTGATAGGTGAGAAAAGTCGCCAGGATCATGATGTTGACGGCGCTGTTCTTTGCCGACATCACGCCGAGCGGACCAAGCACCGGATGGTAGGCTCCGCCGATCGAACCTAGCTCGCGTGCCGTCATCACCAGTGTGTGCGGCGTGAACCAGACGAGGAAGCAGATGACGAGAACGCCGGCGATATACTTGGTGAGGTAGGCGTTGCGGTTGACGCCATCGAGCCGGTTCATGCCGCACCACAGGTAGAAATTGGCCGCGAGGAAAATGGTCCCGATGAGCACCGCCTGAATGATGAACAGCCAGGCGAACAGCCCGCCCATCAATGTGATCCCCATCTGCTGGCTGTAGGCATAAATCTCCTTGGTCATCCAATACCCGGCGAACGGCAATGGAAGCAGCGCCATGACCGCAATGCCATTTGCGGTGTAGCCCATCCAGTCGTAATGAGCCTTCTCTTCGGAAGTGCGAGCGCTAATGAACTTGTAGGCCGCGTAGGCTCCGACGATTGCTCCGCCGTAGGCGATGTTGGCGATGAAGCGGTGCACGTTGAGCGGTGTCCAAAGCGGTCCGGCCACGGCTTCCCACACACTGCCGGAAAACACGCCCTGCGCGTCAATTCCGCTCGGCGCCATCATAAAGGTGGCCCACGAGTTGGAGAGCCCCATCAGCACAGTGCCGGCCACGTTGAGTCCGAGGCCAATGAGCAAATGCGCGGGCTTGCGTCTCCCCTGCATTGCATCCCAACCGTAGTAATAAGCGTAGAGGAAACCTGTCTCGGCCAGGAACAGAACCGCGTACACCATCATGATCGGCCCAAAAATACTCGCGAGGTAAGCGAATAATCCCGGGTAAAGAACCACCAGAGCGAAGACCAGCAGGCCGCCAAAGGCGGCGGTCAGCGAAAACGCGCCCATGCTGATCTTAATGAACTCGTGTGCGACACGGTCGTAACGCGGATCGCTGTGGCGCCAGCCGATGAACTCGATGACCAGGACGAAAATCGGTACGCCGAGGACAAAGGCCGCAAAGAACAGGTGGAGCTGCGCCGCGATCCAAACCGTGAGCCGGCTGTTGAGACCCCGGTAAGTGGGATAATCGCCGAGTGTAAGATTGGGCGCATGAACTCGCGCGATGTCCAATCCTGCCGCCTGCGCCGCGTCAACCGCCATCGCGCTCTTGGAAAAGGAAACAGGCGAGAGACCCCCGTCCAAGGCGACAAGTGCAAGTACAATGAAAAAAGTCGTCGCCAATACCCGCATCGCCGCACCTAAAACAGCGCGAGCCCTTGCCACTTCATGAACACGATGTCCACAAAGTAGAAAAGGACGGCCAAGCCGATCACATAGAGTGTAATTTCCGGGACTGCCCGCCACGGGCAGGCCGCGGAAATCAAATCGACAACATATCCGACGATCTTTCCCATTGTTTCCGATCAATCCACGTCTCGCGACTGCTCACGATTCCCAGTTAGCAGGGAGAGGGAACCATGGAATAATGCCGAGCAGTCTCATTTTGCAGCCACGCACTTACAAAGCTTGCGTAAATGCACGACCAGCTCGTCGATCTCGTTGGCGCGAAGAACTTGGGCCCATGGTGGCATCAACTCAGACTTCGTCACGGCCTCGCCGCCTTTGGTGATGGCCAACCGGAGTTCCTCGTCGGTGAGCTTGGACATTTCGATCGCGCTGCTGTGGTCTCTGGCGGAGACGGCGAGGCCGTCTGCGTTAATGCCATGTCCGTTGCCCGTGATGCCGTGGCACTGCGTGCAGTAAAGCCGGTAGTTCTCTTGGGCCGTCGCCGCGTGTGCATCGTACAGGCTCGGCATCGCCACCGCGATGACAGCGCCAAGGACGGCAGCGAAGCGATACATGGCACCCTCCGGATGCTATTTCGGCGAGACCACGAACAAGGTCAGCGTCTCGCGCTTTTCGTGGGACAGTTCGATTTTCGGCATCCAAGTCTTCGGATCCCAATATTGCGGGTCCATGATGCGCGCGTAGACCCAATCTGGATTCAATCGGGCGCCGGCGTCGGTCAGTGATGGACCGGATATACCGCCCGTCTCGTTTTCCTTGACCTTCACCGTGTGGCAGCCAATGCACGGGTACTGTTTCGTGAACAGTCGAAGCGCCTGTGCCATGCTGAATTTCTTGTCGCGGCTGATGACCCCGGTGCGCATCTTGGGATCCTTGAGCGCCATCAAGTACTCGGTCACGGAACCGGCCTCTTCCGCATTCAACTTCGATGGACAGGCTTTAATCGTGTCCTCATTGATGCGGTCCTTACCGCCCTCGGTGATGACATGATTGAGAAACATCACGCCTGAGCGCCGGATTGGCGATGGGCTCTGGATCCACTGCTCCAGCCAATCCAGGTTGAACTTACTGCCGGCGTAGAACAGATCCGGCGCCTTCCGCTCGAGGACGCCCTCAAGACTCGCAGGTGCGGGACCCGTGGCGTTGTGGCAAGAGGCGCATCGCTCGGCGAACACCGCTTTGCCGTCAAGGGCAACCACCTCACTGCCGGCGGCAACGATCAGGGTCAGTGCGCCCCATGCGACCGTGAGCAGCCGATTGTGCATCATGCTCGCACCTCCTGCCCGTACCTATCAAATCTGCGCGCGAAGCATCCTCATGTCCGCGCGCAGTCACGCTCGCAGTTGGAACAAATTGACAGTTCCTAGTTGATGACGACCGTCGCCTTCATTCCATGTTCGCCGTGGGTCTTGCCATCCTTCTCCTTGATCGTGCAGATC
>JACQTM010000280.1 GCA_016210825.1 Hyphomicrobiales bacterium | reverse complement strand
CGGATCGCCCGGCTTCGGGGTTTCGTTGCGCGCATCATCGAGCGCCCTGCTCACGGCGTCGGGCAGCTGCAGGCGATAGTGCGCGACGATGGCGCGGGCGTCGGCGAGCGTCGAAGGATCGGGCACTGTCGGGCCGGAGCCGATCACCGCCGGCGCGTCGCCCGGCACGTCGGAGATCGCGAGCGTAAGGACACGCGCCGGGTATGCGTGCCGCGCGAGCCGCCCGCCCTTGATGCGTGAAAGATGCTTGCGCACGCAATTGATTTCGCCGATGCCGGCGCCGGAGCGAAGCAGCGCGCGCGTCACCGCTTGCTTCTCCGAAAGCGTGAGGCCTTCCGCCGGCGCGATCAAATTGGCAGATGCGCCCCCCGACATCAACACCAGGACGAGATCGTTTGCCTGTGCCGCGTCGGCAAGCGCGAGCGCGCGTCCCGCCGCCGCAAGTCCGGCCGCGTCGGGCAACGGATGGCCGGCTTCGATCATCTCGATGCGATTGAGCGGCCGGCCGTAACCATGCCGCGCGACCGCGAGGCCGGCAATGCGATCACTTGGTAAGTCGCGATAGGCGAACTCGGTAACCTCCGCCATCGAACCTGCGGCTTTTCCCGCGGCAAGTACGATGAGGCGCCCGAACGTCTCCGGCGCCGGCAGATGCGGCCGCAGGCATGCTTTCGGGTGCGTGGCGGCGACGGCCGTCGCGAACAGCGTTTCGAGGAATTCCCGCGGCGCGCTCACAGCGCGACTCCCGGCGTTTTTATCGCGCGCGGCCGCGCGAACCAGATGCCGAAAAGGATCAAGAGACCGCCCATCGCCTGAACGGGCCCCAACGCCTCACCGAGGAACAGCCAGGCAAGACAAGCCGCGGCGACGGCTTCGAGAAAGATCACGAGGGAGGAGAAAGTCGCGGGCAGGGTGCCGAGCGCGACAGCAAGCAGACCCTGTCCGCCTACCTGCGAGACAAGGGCGAGCGCCAGCAAGGCCGAGGCTCCAGCGATCGATCGCGGCAAGATGAAAGGTTCGAACGCGAGCGCAACTGCCAGCAAGCATAGCGCCGTCACCGCCGTAGACAGGAAGGCGAGCCGTCCGGCGCCGAGGCGCCCGCGTGCCGCGCGCACCGCCAGCATATAGCAGCCGAAGAAAATCGCAGTGACGAGGCCGAACACGTCGCCCTTAAGCCGTTCCGGCGCGAAACCGTAAGACTGTCCGAGCAAGGCCGCTCCACCGAGCATGCACAGTGCCAGGCCGATCAGTATGCGCGCACCGAAGCGCTCGCTGAGCACCAGCCAGGCGCCAAGCGCCACCCAGACCGGCGCGGTGGTGGCAAGGAACGTGGCATTGGCGACGGTGGTCGCGAGTATGGATAGATGCCAGAAGAAAAGATCGCCGGCGAAAAACAAGCCGGACAGCAAGACGGCGCTGTCGAAACCGCGCCATGCGGATTTCGCGTCGCGCGCTTCCAGCGTCGCCCAGCCCCAAAGAAAAGGCAGCGCCAGCGCGGTACGCCAGAAGGCGCTGGCATAGGGCCCGACATCGGCGAGGCGCACGAAGATTGGCGAGGCACCCATGGCGACCGCGCCCATGACTAGCGCCGTGAAGGCGAGTACGAAGCGGCGGCCGTCAGATGTCGTGGATGCTGCGGGGATGGTCATCGGTTTCTCTGTGGCGGGCGGACGCGCATTCAAGTCTTAGTGAATTACCCGTTCAGGCATTGGTTTTATTGGACCGGTTTTCGGTTGGGCGGATATCCATCCACGGAATTCTTGTTATAGTTGTTCTAATGCGGGTGTACCCGCCAAGAACAAATAAATTAGCAAACATAGGGAGGATCGCATGGCTGCGGTTGGTTTTACGATCAACGGCAAGGCGGCGAATGTCGAGGCCGAGCCCGACACGCCGCTGCTCTGGGTGGTGCGCGAGCATCTAAAACTGACAGGTACCAAATTTGGATGCGGTTCGGGTTTGTGCGGCGCCTGCACCGTCCACATCGATGGCAAGGCCGTGCGGTCGTGCCAGATCAGCCTGTCGAAAGTCCAGGGCCGGAAGGTCACGACGATCGAAGGCCTTTCGCCTAACGGCAGCCATCCGCTGCAGAAAGCATGGGTCGCCGAGCAGGTGCCGCAATGCGGCTATTGCCAGTCCGGTCAGATCATGCAGGCGGCCGAGCTGTTGGCGAGAAACAAGAAACCGAGCCGCGACGACATCGTGCGTCACATGGACGGCAACATCTGCCGGTGCGGAACCTATCCGCGCATCGTCCGCGCCATCGAGCGCGCCGCACGGGAGGGCTAAGCCATGACCGTTCACATCGAAAACGGCTCGCTTGAAACCACCATCAGCCGCCGCACGTTCGTTGCCGGCGCCACGGGACTAACGTTTGCGTTTACGCTCGGCGGTCTTGGCCGCATTCCCGAGGCGCTCGGCGCCGCGCCGGCCACGAAGCTCAACGCATGGGTGACGGTTGCCACCGACAACACTGTAACCATCCTCTGCCCGATGGCGGAGATGGGTCAGGGTGTGTTGACCTCCTTACCGCTCATACTCGCCGAGGAACTCGACGCCGACTGGTCGAAAGTGAAGACCGACTTCGCGCCGGCCAATCCGAAAGTTTATGGCAATCCACATGAGATCTTCAAAGGTGCGCAGATCACCGCCGCGAGCGTATCCGTTCCCGGCTATTACATGCCGCTACGCATGGCCGGTGCGCAGGCGCGCCGCGTGTTGATCGACAGTGTTGCCAAGGAATGGAAAGTGCCCGCGAACGAGCTTGCGACGGACAAGGGCTTTGTTGTCCACAAGAAGTCCGGCCGGCGCATCAGTTACGGTGACGTCGCCAAATTCGCGGCCGTTCCCGCTGAACCGCCTGCTATCACCGAGGCCGACCTCAAGAAACCGTCAGAGTTTAAACTTATCGGCCGCAAGGACATCGGACGCGTCGACGTGCCGTCCAAAGCCAACGGCAGCGCGAAGTACGGCATCGACGTTCAGGTGCCAGGGATGATCTACGCCTCCGTGCTGGAAGCGCCGATGGACGGCAGCAAGGTCGAAGTCCTCAACATGCCCGATGTTACGAAGATCAAGGGCGTGACCAAGGTCCTTCCGCTGCCATTCGGCGTCGCCGTGCTCGGCGATACCGTGGAGGCGACAAGGGCGGGGCGCGATGCGCTCAAGGTCAAGTGGGATACGTCGGCGGCGACTGCCAAGGCGTTCGATTCCGAACAGGCGAAGGAGGAATACGCTCGCCAAGGCAAGGATCCAAACGCCAAAGCAATGGAAGCGTACAAGGTCGGCGACGCCCCCGCGGCATTGAGCAGCGCCGCCAAAGTCGTGGAAGCGACGTACTGGTCGGAGCACTGCTATCACGCGCAGATGGAGCCGATGAACGCCGTTGCGAGCGTGGCGGAAGACGGTCAGTCGGCGGAAATCTGGACCGGGACGCAGTTTGGCGCCCTCGCCGCGGTCGTTATCTCGGGCATCCTCAAGACCACGCCCGACAAGATCAAGGTCAACCAGCAATTGCTGGGCGGCGGATACGGCCGGAGAATCTGGCCGGATACCGCGGTGCAGGCGGCGGTGATTTCAAACATCGTCAAGAAACCTGTGAAGCTGATCCTCACCCGCGAGGACGACGTCGCCGCCGCGCGGCCGCGGCCGATGACACATCACGTTCTTAAGGCCGGACTCGATGCCAACGGCAAGATCGTCGGGTGGTATCATCGGCTGGTAGCGGAAAATGTCGATGCGGTTGCAGCGCCGCCGCGATTTCAAGCGACCGGCGGCAAGGACTATATCGGCT
>JACQTM010000299.1 GCA_016210825.1 Hyphomicrobiales bacterium | reverse complement strand
GGATCGCCTGGTGCTCCTTGGGCAGGGCATTGAACTTTGTCCTGGTGAACATGATCTCGAAGTATTCGTTCGCTTGATGGTGGCTGCCCATCATGTAGTTCTTGGCCACGTCCTGCGCACCGAAGCGGCGGTCCGAGGTCGGGTTGTTGAACTCGAAGGCATCGATCACGCCGCGCTCCATGGCCGGCACGATTTCGCCGCCGGGAAGCTGTGCGACCGAAGCGCCCATCGCCTGGAACAAGTCGGCCGCGAGACCAACGGTACGATACTTCAAACCCTTGATGTCCGCGGCGCTCGTAACTGGCTTCTTGAACCAACCGAGCGGCTGGGTCGGCATTGGCATCGCGAAGAAGCTCTTGACGTTGAGTTTCATGATCTGGGTCTGGAGCTCGTCGAACAGCTCCTTACCGCCACCATTGTGAATCCAGCCGAGACCCTCGTTGGCGTTGAAGCCAAACACTGGGCCGGTGCCAAACAGCGACGCCGCCTTATGCTTGCCGTACCAATACACGGTCACCGTATGGGCACCGTCGAGCTGGCCGCCATGCACGGCGTCGAGCACCTGGAAGGGATGCACCACGGCACCGCCGACCAGAAAGTCGATCTTCAGCCGGCCGCCGCCCATGGCGTTGACGCGGTCGACATAGTCCTGCGCCATTTCATTGAACACGTCCTTGGCGCCCCACGAACCCTGCATCTTCAGGGCGACTGTTTGGGCACGCGATATCTGCGGCATTGCGATAGTCGCCGCACCTGTGGCACCCGCGGCCAGCAGGAATTTGCGGCGAGTTGTCTTAGACTTATCGGATTTCTGGGTCATTGATTGCCCTCCCTTGCATTGCGAAAATCGGTACACCTTGAGCAGGTGCAATTGGTTATCTGTTCTAACCGCTGAATTCGGTCGTTATTCCAGTATTCCAGCGATCCTGCCATAGTTTGGACGGGTTGGCGGAATTCCACAAGCCTCTCTTAGGTCGCACCCGGATTTGGCGCATCGATAGGCTGTAGGCATTCGTAGCAGCATTTCACGCTGGGAAATTAACTAGTTCCCCTTGCCCCTCGGACCACACCGGCACGCCCCGCGGCCGCAAAGCCGGGGCAGACTGGAGGTCGCAGTGACAAGCCTTGTCTCCACGCTCGCCACGATCTGGCGTCTCGCAGCCCCTTATTTTCGCTCCGAAGACCGGGTGGCGGGATGTCTGCTTCTCGCACTTGTGATCGCGATCGAGCTGTCGCTCGTCGGCATCGATGTCCTGTTCAATCAATGGAACAATCGCTTTTTCAATGCGCTGCAGGATCGCAACTGGGACAGCTTCGTCACCGAGATCGTCTTTTTCTGCACACTGGCGGCACTCTATATCGTGCTCGCGGTCTATCAGCTCTACCTCAATCAATGGCTGCAGATCCGCTGGCGCCGCTGGATGACACAACGCTACCTCGGTCACTGGCTCGATGAGGGCAATCACTACCGCATGCAACTCCTCGGCGACGCCGCAGACAATCCGGATCAGCGTATCGCCGATGACATTCGATTGTTCGTCGAACGAACCCTGGAAATCGGCGTCGGGTTGCTCAGTGCCGTAGTTACACTCGCCTCCTTCGTCGTCATTCTCTGGATTTTGTCAGCGGCGGCGCCGCTGTATCTTTTCGGTTACGAAGTCTCGGTTCCCGGCTATCTCGTCTGGGCCGCACTCATCTACGCGGTGGCTGGCACGTTGCTAACGCATCTCATCGGCTGGCCGCTGGCCAAGCTGAATTTCTATCAGCAACGCTACGAAGCCGATTTTCGTTTCAATCTCGTGCGCGTGCGGGAAAATTCCGAGCAGATCGCGCTTCTCCGTGGCGATGCGCCGGAACGCAATCAGCTGCTTGGCCGCTTCGCCAATGTCGTCAACAACTGGTACGCGATCATGACGCGGCAGAAACGTCTTACTTTCTTCACCGCCGGCTACCGTCAAGCTTCCATCATTTTTCCTTACATCGTGGTGAGTCCGGCTTATTTTGCCGGCAAGATGCAGCTCGGCGGATTGACGCAGACGGCATCCGCATTCAACAGCGTGCAGTCTGCCCTGTCGTTCTTCATCACGGTATACCCGAAGCTCGCGGAATGGCACGCAGTGATCGAACGCCTAGCCGGATTCGATTTGTCGATTGAGACGGCGCATCGGGTGGCGCGGACACCGCCGGTGGTCGAGGTTACCGCCTTCGGCCACGCTAGCCGAAGCGTTGCAATCGAGAAGCTTACGCTCAATCTGCCGACCGGAGCAGCGCTGCTCACCGCGAACGGCATCGAATTTGGCGCCAATGAACGCGTGCTGGTGACCGGTCCGTCCGGCTCGGGCAAATCCACATTGCTCCGTGCGATCGCAGGCGCCTGGCCGTTTGGCGCGGGTCAAATCGAGATACCCAAGGGCGCGAAAATCCTGGTTTTGCCACAGCGGCCGTATTTTCCGATCGCAACACTCGCGGCGGCGATCACCTACCCGGCCGAGCCGGGAACCTTCGCAGGCCACACGCTCGCCGAAATGCTAGTGGCCGTCGGACTGCCGCAGCTCGTCGAACACCTCGACGAGGAGGCGCACTGGAACCGCATGCTGTCGCTCGGTGAGCAACAACGTCTCGGCATCGCGCGCGCAATTCTGGAGAAGCCCGATTTTCTATTCCTCGACGAAGCCACTGCCTCGCTCGACGAGAAAGCTGAGGCCGAGCTCTACGGTCTCCTCCATGAACGTCTTGCGCGCACGACCATCGTCTCGATCGGCCACCGCTCGACGCTTACAGCGTTCCATGAGCGCAATCTCGTGATCGCACGTGAGCGGGGAATAAATAAAATCCGTGAAAAAGCGTTGCAGGGCTCGGCGCAATGACTACCACCAGCGCCGTGGCCAGGAGCCGGGCCGCGTGATGTTGTGCCAGATATAGGCAAAGATCGCGAGGATCACCGCACCGGCCGCCACCGGAACAAGCAGAAAGTTCCACGTCATGTCGTTGACCACGATGAGCAGCGGATCGATCCCGGCGGGTGGATGAAACGTCCGCGTCAGATGCATTGCGATCATAGCGAGCCCGACGGCGAACGCGGCCATCCAGGGCGACGGCCCGGTCAATTGCACGATGGCAAATCCGACAATGCTCGCGATCAGATGGCCGCCGACCAGTGCACGCGGTTGCGCCGGTTCCGCTTCCGGTGAGCCCATAACCAGCACGATGGACGTGGCGAACGGAATGGCGAACAACGGATAGGTCGTGCGCGCGGACAAAAGCTCCATCAGCGCAATGGCAAGCGCTCCGCCGACCGCGCTAATGATCATGAGGATCCAGGGATTTTTTTCGAAATAGAGGTGAACGGACCGTAGGCGCTTCATGCTAGCAACAATCTAACGTGCCACCGAGCGCACGGACAAGAAAACCGTGTGCTTCCATCTGCTGCATCGGCGGTGAATTTTTGTGCAGGCAAATGTGGTGCGGCTGTTATCAGCCATTTACCCGCTGCCGCGCCCCAAAGGAAGGGCGGCGATTTGATCGCCGCCCGCCGACAATAAACGAAAGTAATTTCCGCTCAGGCCGCTTTTTTCCGGTTGAGCTCAAGCCGCGCATCGACTAGCGCTACCTGGGCGTCAATCGCCGGATGGCTCATACCTTTCTGCTTTGCGATGAGTTGCACGAGCTTGTCGGCACGTTCGATATTGGGTGCACCGTTTTGGAGCGCGCGCGCGGCTGAGGCCGGACGCGTGAGGCTCTGGGCCGCCGCGG
>JACQTM010000038.1 GCA_016210825.1 Hyphomicrobiales bacterium | reverse complement strand
TTTCGAGCCAGACCCGGGCAATGAAGGAAGTCGCCTCGCTTGCTCTGGGCATCGCCGAACCGTTATGCGAACGAGAAAACTCGTCTGTAGCGAGCGCTAGCAAGCGACGGTAACAGTCCGGTAACAGAATATGCCGCCCCAGCGCGGTTCCGCGCGGGATGTGGGCAAAACGCGAAGCAAGGATGGTAACCGCGCGGCCGGCGAGCTGCGATCTGATGCCACCCACACTCCGGAACTGTCCATTACGCGGCCGAGAAGAGCTCGCGATACAAGCGCTCAGTTTCCGGTGCCGGCTCGACGCCTAGCTCGGCCTTGAGCACCTGCCGACAGCGGTGATAGTGAGCGACCGCGCGGTCACGCTGGCCGAGGCGCGTGAGGCAGATCATCAGGGTGCGATGAAAGCCCTCGCGACAGGGCTCGCGCGAGAGCGCGAGGCGGCAAACCTGTGCCGCCCGCTCATGGTCGCCGCTCTCAAAATAGCCGTCGACCATGTGGCCAAGCACGTCGAGATAGATCTCGCGCAAGCGTTCGCGCTCCTCGGCGCACCAATCGGCATAGCGCTCCTCGGGCAGATAGTCGCCCTTATAAATACGTTCGGCTTTCTCGAAGCAGAGAAGCGCATCTTTCGGTCGGCCGCGCTGCTTGAGCAGCCTGCCTTCGTTGAAGAGACTTTCGAATACCTCGCAGTCTAGCCAAACGGCGGCGCGCCTCAGTGCATAGGTTGCATCCGCGACGGTAACAACGTCGTCACCCACGCCGGCGGCGCGCATCTGCTGACGTAGGAAGTAAGTTGTGACCTTGAGCCGTTCACGTCCCCTACGCTCGTCCGCATCCGACCAAAGACACTCGATCACATGTTCGCGATGCACCGCTTCGCCACGATGGGTGACGAGGAGCTTCAGCAGCGTGAGCGCGTGCTTGCGGTACCATCGGTCGATCGGCAAGCCGCGGTCGGCGACCGACAGCCCGAAGTGACCAAATGTGAAAACCCTCAGTTGTCGATCTGCAGACGGGCCGGAAACCGGTTCTTCTCTTGGCTGAAGGAAGACCACAGCGACCGTGGGTGAGTCGGCTTCATCCCTGTCCGGCGTAGGGGCTACCAAGGTGCTGAGGCTCGCCCGTAGCCACCGACCGTCCTTGTGGCGAAGCGAGCACTCACGCACGGCAAACGGTGAATGGCGTACGAAGCAGAGCTTGCCCTCGCATTCCGGCGTGCACAGCGGTTCGCCGCTCGGGAGTACGGCCTGCAAGATATCGTAACAGGGCCGACCGAGCGTTTGTTCCGGCGCGTACCCCAAGAGGCTCGCAGCCCGCTCATTCCAGGCGACAACACGCGACTCGCTGCTGATGGCTAGAGCAGCGTCCGACGCAAGGTCGACTAGCTCACAGAACTCTGCCATCCGGTTCCCCTGGAAAAGGATGACTCGCTTCCCGACCGCGGCGCGGGGCCGTGAAAACTCAACGAAAGATTTTCACTACAACATTCCTATGTAAGCAAGCAGTCTCCGCCGCTATGCGGCTCTCGAAGGCCGGCATGAGCCCAGCCGCGTGGTATGGGCAACGAGGCGACTAGGTCAGAATCTGACGCTTGGTACCGCCTGCATGAAGCAGTTTGCAGCGAGATATTGGCTCTTCCGGTGGACTCAAGCATTTCAATTTCACCACTAGGTTGATCTGAATCAAATGTCGGGCGCTGTCCTTGTGGCAGTCGATTTTTCTGTCACAAGTATGGGTTGAGAGAGATTTCATGGCCAGTTCCGCACAGGGGATTCGTGCCGGCGAGGGCCCCGCGCTGTGGCTCTGGGTAGCAGCGTATGTGGCATGCTTTGCGGTATGGACACTTTTCTCTATCATTGGCTTGGAGGTAAAGCGTGAGTTCAGCTTGACCGAAACTGGCTTCGGTCTGCTCGTCGGCACACCAATACTCGCCGGCTCGCTTGCGTGCGTCCCGATCGGTATCTGGGCTGACCAGTACGGCGCACGGCGTGTCTTTGCTCTCGTGATGATCGGCGGCGCGATCGCAACCTACCTACTCTCATTCGCTACAAGCTATTCGCACATGCTTGTCGCGGGTCTTGGCGTCGGCATCGTCGGCGGATCCTTTGTCGCTGGGGTTGCTTATGTCTCGCGCTGGTACCCGACGAAACGACAGAGCCGGGCTCTCGACCTCTTTGGCGTTGGCATCGCCGGGGCTGCCGTCACCCACTTGCTTGCTCCGGTCGTGATCACTGCGTACGGGTGGCGAACGGTGGCGCAGGTTTGGGCGGCTGGTCTCTTGATCATGGCGGCCGTGCTGTGGCTCACCGCACGCAAGGATCCGGTCAGTACTGTGCGACGAGCCCGTGCCGATGACGCTAAGGACATACTCCTCCAGCTTGCCCCGTTAAAGCACGTGCAGGTTTGGCGCTTCGCAATCTATTATTTCTTTGTCTTCGGTGCGTTTGTGGCACTTACATTGTGGCTGCCGCGCTATGTGGTCGAAGTCTACGGCGTCGACATCAAGACTGCCGGATTAATCACCGCCACCTTCTCGCTGCCTGCGGGTCTCGGTCGAGTATACGGCAGTTCGCTTGTTCGCGACTATGGTGCGCGACGAATTATGTATTGGACATTCATGGTGGCAGTTGTCTGCACGTTCGCGCTATCGTACCCGGCAACAAACTATGTGATGAGGAGTACAAGTGGTACGATCACCTTTCACTTAGAAGCAGGCGTTGCGGTTTTCACGAGCATCGTCTTCGTACTGGGCTCCTTCATGTCGTTCGGTCAGGCAGCCGTGTACGAGCATATCCCCGTGTATTATCCGAGACATGTCGCTGTGGTTGGTGGTCTGGTCGGCATGGTCGGTGGTCTTGGTGGTTTCGCGCTGCCACTAGCCTTCGGCGTCTTGAACGACCTGACGGGTGTCCGGCAAAGTTGCTTCATGTTGCTGTTCGCGCTTGTTTCGTTAGCGCTTATCTGGATGCATGTCGCGGTCCGCAATATGGAACGCGAAAGAGCGGGAGCGGCCTTTAAGAAACTTCCGGAGCTTCCCGAGATGGAGGATATCCACCATGCCGAGCATGAGGGCGTTCTTGGCCCGAGATCGCCCAGTCTGCGCTCGCAAGCCAATCATGGTTGAGCCGGCGATCGCGACCTACCTACGAGTATGGTCTGGTGGATAAGCATACGGTCCAAGGCGTTGGCGATTTTGCTTCTGCTAGTAATTGTGGTTGCAGCGACCTTCTTGTGCGCCGTGGAGACTAGCGCCGCCGTGCCTTCGGCAACTGGCGCATCGAATGCCGTGGAAGACTATCGTAGTGGCCTTTTCTGGGGTCTCGTTGCGGTCGGGCTACTGTGGCGTCGAGCCAACACCGAGTACCTTGAGTTTCACGATGACGGCGCTCCATTCCAGAGCGCTCTCGTAGCAAGTGGCGCATGCGCAGAGACGACAGAACCCATTTTGGGCGTGGGGTGTCCCGATGACCAAATTGCGAGAGCTGCTTGCGCAGAAGGGTCGCGAGGTATGGTCCGTCCATCCTGAGGACAGCGTCTTTGATGCCATACAGAACATGGCAAACAAAAATATTGGGTCATTGGTTGTAATAGAGGACGGTAAGATTGTCGGTATCATCACCGAACGGCATTATGCGCGAAACGTCGTCCTGAAAGGGCGAACATCTCCTCAGACGCCGGTCAGGGCAATCATGGAGCCCAATGTTGTGTGTGCGCGGCCAGAACAATCGGTTGAGGAGTGCATGGCCGTGATGACAGTAAGAGCCGTGCGCCATCTGCCGGTGATCGAAGACGGACAAATGGTTGGCATCATTTCGATCGGCGACTTAGTGAAGAGCATTATTAACGATCAGAAATTTATCATTGAGCAGCTTGAGCATTACATCCACGGCTAAGGGGAAAATAGCAATCGGCGCAGTCGAAGGAGAGCGTCGGTAACCTAGCAGCGTCCCATGACCGCAGGAGACGACGATGGCCTTCCTCGATTGGAATCCCGCCTATGACACGGGTGTTGCCGGGATCGACTACGAGCATCGCCGATTGGTGAAAATGCTCAACGAGATTCATGATCTGATAGAGAATGGTGTAAAGCCGCAAAAGATCAGTGACACTCTGGCCGACTTTCATACGCTGGCCACCGCGCACTTCGCACTCGAAGAGAAGATCATGCAGGACGAGAATTACCCCGGCCTCGAGGGACGGCGGCACACCCACTACCGCCTCCTTGACCAAGTGCGGGAAATCATGGACGCCTACGAGACCGGGGCCTACCAGCCCGGCGAGAGTCTACCAGCGACGCTCAAAGAATGGCTGACGGAGGTCATAGATATCGATGCCAAGCTGTTTGCGAAAATCAACGATGCTGGTTTGCGACGCTGGGGCTTAAGCCGAACCTGAGCAGCGCTGGTACTGCTCAGAATCCGCAAAGCGTTCGGTCGCCGCGCGGAGAATTGTGTGAATTGCTATAAACAGTTCCGCGCAAGCGCTCCCGTCTTTATCCGATTAGCGGTTCTCACCCGATCTCACCGAGCTCGTCATAGCAGGTACAGCTACTGCACCGAACGGGTTCACACAGAAACCTAACAGTCTTGCCCCATTAGAGTTGAGTCCGAACTTCCTCGACGTGAATAAGCAAGGCGCCCCGGGCCCAGGGGAACTTGGCTTTTACCTTCTCGACCAGCGGCCCTGAGGTTATAATCTCGCCGCGCCCGGTGAGAACGCAGCCTTGTCCCGGCCCACGCGTGCCCTGCACCTGCCGCGACGCTGCCATCACCGCCACCCGCGCGTTTTTGCGCAGATTTTCCTCGGTCTGGCGATAACGGCCAGCCGGCAAGATGATGGTGTCTCCTTCGCTGCCCAAGGCGCGTAGGTAGTCGCCCCAATTACCGACCAAATGAGGACCATGCTCGCCACTGGTGACAATGGTCACGAACTCCGTGGTCTGCAGAAGGTTATGGATGACGCCGTCGAGCTTACTCATGGTCTAGGCCTGCTCAGATTTGAGGAACATCTGGCGGAGGCGGAGGCCGAAGCCGACCGCTTTTGCTGATACGCGGCATGATAGGATATGCGGACATGAGGAAGAAACGCCTTCCCGTTTGCTCGATCTCCGCATTGTTGCGCACCATTCGGTAGACCGCAAATCTAACGGACCATCAAGGTAGTGCTGTAGACTGGTCGGGCGTAAAATTGCGCTTCGCTTGGACTAGCAATCCCGATCAAGACCAATGTTCGCTGATAAATTCCCCAAGCCCTCGACACTTGCGGCTCAGGGGCTTGGTTGGATCGATGACGCGACCCACATCATTGTGCCGCCCATTCATCTCTCGACAACGTATGTGCGCGACTCTGACACCAACTCCATAATGGCCTCTCCTACAGTCGGGATTACAATCCGGGCTACGATCAACCAGGAGCACTTTTGAACGCGCTCGAAGGCGGCGGCGGTTGCTTGATCTTCGCTACCGGTACAGCCGCCGAGACTGACGCTGCCTGGTTGCGAGCACGGGGTGCTGACCATGGTTGGGGATGAAATTTTCTCTGGCCGACCCTTGGAGTTCTTATGTACGTGGTTAGCGGCGCGCAAATGCCGGAAGCGCCTGGAATAACGCCGTTCAGTTTCCGGGACCCCAGCAACTTGCTATCATCTTCCTCGCTCCAGTGATCATCTGGGGAGTGTCGGTTGCATCCACCGTCGCTGATCACCGCTTAAGGGGCATCGAATGGGCGACAGCTACGGCCAGGTGAAGGTTGCGGCGGCACAGGCAGGCGAAGAGAGTAGCAAACAAGGTCGAACGCCTCTGCGGTTTTGAGAGTAATGATCGGCTTACCAGTTATGTTCCCTTGCCGGGGCTCGACGGAACCTCGGTTATGGACGGATCGGCTACGGTATTGTTGTCCCAGCGATGGCGCAGGCTTCCAATGCGAACGTCTAGATCACGCTCCGAAAACGTGACGAGGTCGGTGTGACCGAATCCTTTCGAATAATCCAGCACCGAGATGATCTCCGGCGCGATACGTAGCATGACGACGGCGGCCGAAGCTGGTTGTGGCGAGATACGCTTCAATGCGCCCTCGCGCAACACCGGCGCCGGCAAGGCGGCGTATTCCGGGTAACGCTTCAGTCGTAATGCGCTGATGTAATCGAACTCGGTCTGGTCGTTGACTACGGATGCTAATCCGGCGAGCGAAAGTCCTTTGATGTCCAGAGGTTTCGCCGCGTCGCTTCCGATTGCGATCGATACGCGCGGGTCGCGCAGGATATTGGCGTGTTTCTGCGCATTGCGCGCAACAAAGCAGTACAGCAGGAAGCCGTCATTGATGTAGCCGACCATCGTCGCCTGAGGCCAGCCGTCGGCGCGGTTGGTGGCGATGGTCATCACACGGTGCTCATTGAGCAAGCGAATTATGAGCTCTTTTTGTTTAGGCGCGCGCTTGGTATCAGAGGCCATAGAACCGGGACCATGCTGTTAATGACAAAATCTCTTGTGAAAAACAGCGCAATAAAAATGATCTAGATCAAAGCATCATCGCACAATCTTTGAAGTGGTTTCCGACAGACGGTTATTGCACCAGCGAGGTTTTTCCGATGGGGAACGTCGCTGTGGCGAGCCCTGAGCCGCGCCAGATCGTCCCTGTGGCAGGCGAATGAAAGATGATGCAGCCGCTCGCGCGGACCCTCGATGATGCTGCCCCAGCACTGATCGTGACCATAGATCTTGAGCGCAGGCCCGTTGTCCTCCTCGCGTACGTCGAGGCCGAAGCTGGAATAAAATCTCTGCGCCGGGTTGAGGTCGGGAACTGCAAGCGCGAACTGGTCGAGCGGATGAACACAGAGCTTAGCGTCATCGCTGGTCGGCGGGATTTAGCCCCAGATTGCGGTCATTACCGCATGCTCCTTCATTGGTTTCCGGAGGAACTCCCCTGGAAGCCGTCGGAGTTGGGCGCCTGCGACACAATTTTGAAAAAAAGCTGCGCGTGCTGCCGTGTCATGGCCTTTTATCTAGCGCAAATTTGCAGGACCGCCGGCGACGCCGCCATCAGGAACATGGATTTCGGTTTGATCTGAATCAAAAGCGACAACGACTCCGTCGGACTAATCTTACTAGTCTTAATTGTAACCCAGTGTTTGGGAGACCGTCTTGAGAAGACGGCCGGTCGTTATTGGTCAGCCGGCTTGATGCACGGA
>JACQTM010000037.1 GCA_016210825.1 Hyphomicrobiales bacterium | reverse complement strand
GGCGATGACCTTGCTCGGCGAGCTCTACGCCAACGGCTTCGGTATTGCCCGCAACGACGAGAAGGCCGCTCAATGGTATAAGCTTGCCGCCGATCACGGCGACCGCGAGGCGATGTTCGTACTCGCCATGTTCCACATGGGCGGCCGCGCCGGCTCGAAGAACCGCGATGAAGGCGCGCGCCTGCTCGCGGCTTCCGCGAAGCTCGGCAAGCCAGCGGCGGCTTACGATCTCGGCCTGCTCTACTTGGAAGGCCAGCTGTTCCCGCAGGATTTCCGCCGTGCCGCCGAATTATTCCGTCAAGCTGCGCAGGCGGGAAGCCCGGAAGCGCAATACGCGCTCGCGACCCTCTACAAGGAAGGCCGCGGCATAGCCAAGGACATCGCCGAGGCCGCACGCCTGCTCGGCGCCGCCGCGAGCGCCGGGTATCTCGACGCCGAGGTCGAATTTGCCATCATGCAGTTCAACGGCAGCGGCGTCGCGAAAAACGAAGCCGCCGCAGCGCAAATTTTCCGGAAAGCCGCGCGGCGCGGCAGCCCGATCGCGCAGAATCGGCTCGCCCGTATTCTCTCGGCGGGCCGGGGATTGCCGGCCGATCCGGTCGAGGCGGTAAAGTGGCACATCATCGCCAAGGCCGCCGGCGCGGGCGACGCCGTCCTCGACGAATTCGTGCAACAGCAATCGGCCGAGACGCGTGCTGCCGCCGAAAAAGCCGCCCAACCCTGGCTCGTTTTGATCAAGTTGTCGCGCTCTTGACGGCGATCGCGCCGCCGGGGCACATCAGCGCGGAAACAAGCTCTCGAACAATCAACGGACTCCATATGGCCAAAATCAATGGCAACGAAATCCGTCCGGGCATGGTCATCGAGTACCAGGACACGCTCTGGGTCGCGGTGAAGTCCATGGCGGTGAAGCCCGGCAAGGGTCCGGCCTATAATCAGGTCGAATTGAAGAACCTCATTGACGGCCGCAAGCTCAACAACCGGTTCGGCTCCGACGAGCGCGTCGAGCGCACGCGCCTTGAGCAGAAGGATTTTCAATTTCTCTATCGCCAGGGCGACAGTCTCGTTTTCATGAACACCGACACCTACGACCAACTGGAGCTTCACGAGGATTTCGTCGGCGAGCGTGCGGCCTTCCTGCAGGATGGCATGACCGTGACGCTGGAGATGCACGAGGAGCGCCCGATCGGGATCAAGCTGCCGGATCAGGTGACGCTCACCGTGGTCGAGGCCGATCCGGTGGTGAAGGGACAAACTGCGGCTTCGTCATTCAAGCCGGCGAAGCTCGAAAACGGCTTGCGCGTCATGGTGCCGCCCTTCATCACAACTGGAGAGAAGGTGGTCGTTGATACCAACGAGGTAACCTACATCCGGCGCGCGGAGTGATTTGAAATATCCCTCCCCTCAAGGGGAGGGTCGGCGCATCGCAGGCAAGCTTGCGCAGCCTGCGCAGGTTTGGCTGCGTGCGCCGGGGTGGGGTGAATCATTCACAATCGGAGAAGACCCCCACCCGGTCCTCGCTCCGCTCGGACCTTCCCTCCCCGAAGGGGGAGGGATAAGGAAGAGATGCTCCACTCCGCCCTCCTCAACGTCATGATTAAAGCCGCGCGAAAGGCCGCGCGTAGCCTCAAGCGCGACTTCGGCGAAATCGAGAATTTGCAAGTCTCGCTTAAAGGGCCGGGTAATTTCGTCTCCGCCGCCGACCGCCGCGCCGAGGAGATTTTGCGCGAGGAATTGCTGCGGGCGCGGCCGGGCTACGGTTTCATTGGCGAGGAAAGCGGACGGCACGAAGGCGCCGACAAGACGCATACCTGGATCGTCGATCCGCTCGACGGTACATCGAATTTCCTGCACGGCATTCCGCACTTCGCCATTTCGATCGGGCTCGAACGCGAAAGCGCGATCGTCGCGGGCGTCGTCTATAATCCGATCACCGATGAATTGTTCATCGCCGAACGCGGCAAAGGCTGCTTCCTCAACGACCGGCGGTTGCGCGTGGCGGCGCGCGTGCGGCTTGCCGACGCGATCGTTGCCTGCGGCTTGCCGCATCATGGCCGCGGCGACCTCGAACAATTCCGAAAAGAAATCGCGACGGTACAAGCGCAAGTCGCGGGACTGCGCCGGTTTGGCGCGGCGGCGCTCGACCTTGGCTTTATCGCGGCGGGCCGCTTCGACATCTATTGGGAGCGCAACCTATTGCCGTGGGACATGGCGGCGGGTCTCCTGCTGGTGCGCGAGGCCGGGGGTTTCGTCACCGATCTTGATGGCGGTGACGCCATGTTCACCAAGGGCCATATCGCCGCCGGAAACGAGACACTGCACCGCGATCTCTTGCGTGTGCTCAAGGACGCGGCAAAATCGTCATAGCCCATAACGCATGCCGCTCCGTAAACGGTGTCATTTCGCCGTGTCTGTGCCATATTCCGGTCACCACGCTGACGTTGAAAAGGGCCGGCTATGGCTCGCGATCTCGACCCGTTCAAATTATCGTCGCCTCGCATTTTCCTTGTGCGGATGCTGGTGTTCCTCATCCTGTGCACGCTGCTCGTCATCGTCCTCAACAAGCAGATTTGGGTGGCATTCCTAGCCAATCCGGGACTTAACGCCCTCATTATCGGCGTCCTCGTGATCGGTATCCTGTTGTCGTTCCGCCAGGTGATCCGGCTGTTCCCCGAGGTCGCCTGGGTCAATGGTTTCCGCCTTGCCGATCCCGGCATCACGGTGGAGCGTCCGCCGGTGCTGCTCGCGCCAATGGCGGCGATCCTCGGCGATCGCGTCGGCCGCATGGCAATCTCGCAGACGACGATGCGCGGCATTCTCGATTCCATCGCCACGCGGCTCGACGAGGCGCGCGATCTGTTGCGTTATCTCACCGGGCTGCTCGTGTTCCTCGGCCTGCTCGGAACCTTCTGGGGCTTGATCGAAACGATCGGCTCCGTCGGCAAGGTCATCGACAGCCTGAAGATCGGCAGCGACACGGCGTCGGTCTTCGAGTCGCTTAAGGAAGGTCTTGCCGCCCCGCTCGGCGGCATGGGAATTTCATTTTCATCGTCGCTGTTCGGATTGGCGGGCTCGCTGGTGCTTGGCTTCCTCGATCTGCAAACGAGCCAGGCGCAAAACCGCTTCTACACCGATCTCGAGGATTGGCTCTCAACCACCGTCCGTGATCTCGGCGTTGACGAGCAGCGTCCGACGGCGGCAGCATTGCCGGGCGACATGCGGCTTGCGATCGAAAAATTGCGGGAAGCCGTTATCGACACCGGACAATCCCGCGCCTCCACAACCGCCATGGCCAACCTTGCCGAGGCAATCCAGGGGCTCGTGCACCACATGCGCACCGAGCAGCAGATGATTCGCGACTGGGTGGATTCGCAGGCCGAGCAGCATCGCGAAATCCGCCGCCTGCTCGAGCGTTTCGTACGTGAGAAAACGTAATGGCTTTGGCGCGCAGTCGCCGCGTACGCGGCGTTGATTATTGGCCGGGTTTCGTCGATGCACTCTCGACGCTGATCTTAAGCATCATCTTCCTGCTTACGATCTTCGCCCTCGTACAGTTTTATCTTGCGCACGAAGTGGCCGGAAAGGACACGGCGCTGGCGCGGCTGAATGCGCAGATCGCGCAACTCACCGAACTCCTGGCGCTGGAAAAGACTGGGAAGGTCGATCTGGAGGCGCAGCTTTCAACCGTGCGTTCCAATCTGGCGACAGCCGAAACCGACCGCGACCGCCTTAGAGGCCTCGCCGAAGGCGCCGGCTCGGCGCAAGGAAAGGTCAACGAACTGACAAGCGCGCTCGATGACGAAAAGCAAGTCGCCGCCCGGGCGCTGGCGCAGATTGATCTGCTCAATCAGCAGATTGCCGCGTTGCGCCGACAGCTCGCCGCCCTCGAACAGGCGCTCGATGTCTCGGATAAGCGCGAGAAGGAATCCCAAACCCGCATCGCCGATCTCGGCCAGCGGCTCAATCTCGCGCTGGCGCAGCGCGTGCAGGAATTGTCGCGCTACCGCTCGGACTTCTTCGGCCGATTGCGTGAAATTCTCGGTAACCGGCCCGATATCCGTATCGTCGGTGACCGTTTCGTGTTCCAGTCCGAAGTGCTGTTCGACGCCGGCCAGGCGGTGCTCAAGCCTGAAGGCCGCGCCGAGATCGAGAAGGTCGGCAACGCCCTGCTCGCGCTGGGCCAGAAGATTCCAGCCGACATTGCCTGGGTGTTGCGCGTGGACGGCCACACTGACGTGCGGCCGATTGCAAGCGCGCAGTTTCCCTCGAATTGGGAATTATCGTCGGGACGCGCGACTGCCGTGGTGCAATTCCTGATCACCCGGGGCATCCCGCCGCAGCGCCTCGTCGCCGCGGGCTTTGGCGAATTCCAGCCACTCGATGCGGAGCGAAACGAAGAAGCCTATCGCCGCAACCGGCGGATCGAGCTAAAATTGACCGAACGCTAGGGCTCCCGTTGGGGAGATGTGATCGGCGGCGTCGTCATGCCATCGTCACTAAGTCTTCGCCCCTATAAGCCGGCCGATGAGCCGGCGGTTATCGAGTTGTGGCGTCAGACCTGGCAATCGGCGTACCCAACGCTTGATTTCAAATCCCGACTGACGTGGTGGCGCGAACGCTGGGAACAGGAAATCGTCCCGCACGCAACAATCATCATCGCCGATTTCGAGGGGCAGGTGATCGGTTTCGTCACCATCGACCAGCGCAAAGGTTACCTCGACCAGATCGTGGTCATGCCGAAAGCTTGGGGTTCGCAGCTCGGCGCCGCCCTGATGGCAGAGGCAAAACGTTTATCGCCGCAAGCGATCTATCTGCACGTCAATCAGGATAACAAGCGCGCAATCCGTTTTTACCAAAAGCACGGCTTCGTCATCATGAGCGAGGATGTCAACCGCCGCTCGGGCTTGCCGGTCTATTCGATGCTCTGGAAGGGCGCTCAGCCGCCTTCGAATTGAAGCTTGGCGAGCCGTGCATAGAGTCCGCCGGCATTGGCAAGCTGTTCATGCGTCCCCTCCTCGACGATGCGTCCATGGTCAATCACCAGGATGCGATCGCAGGAGAGCACGGTAGCGAGCCGGTGTGCGATAACGAGCGTCGTACGCCCAGCCATGAGCCGGCCGAGCGCCGCTTGCACCAGCGTTTCGTTTTCCGCATCGAGCGATGACGTCGCCTCGTCGAGGAGGAGCAGCGGCGCCTCGCGCAGGATTGCACGCGCGATCGCCACGCGCTGGCGCTGGCCGCCGGACAGGGTCACCCCGCGTTCACCTACCTCGGTGTCATAGCCTCGTGGCAGGCGGCGGATGAATTCGGTCGCCGCCGCCATCTCGGCGGCACGTTCGATCTCGCCGGCGCTCGCGCCGGGACGGCCGAACCCGATATTCTCACGCACCGAGGCGGCGAAGATTGCGGTTTCCTGCGGTACAAGCGCGATACGCCCGCGCAATGCCGCAGGATCGGTGTCGATCACAGGAATGCCATCGAACTTCACACTGCCCGATGACGGATCGTAGAAACGCAATATCAGATGAAAGATTGTGCTCTTGCCGGCGCCCGAGGGGCCGACGATCGCAACCCTCTCCCCGCTCCGTACCTTGAATGACACGCCATTGAGCACAAGCGCCTCGGGCCGCGCCGGATAGGCGAAGCGCACATTGTCGAAAACAACTTCGCCGCGCGGCGGCTGCGGCAGCGCGATGGGGTTAGCGCGTATCTTGATCGCGGGTTTCACGGCGAGGATTTCGAACAATCGCTCCGCGGCACCCGAGGCCTGCGCGATCTCACCCCAAACCTGGCTCAATTCACCTAAGCCGCCGGCGGCGAACACCGCGTAGAGCACGAATTGTCCAAGCCGGCCGGGTGTGATCGTACCCGCAATGATGTCCTGCGCGCCTACCCAGAGCACGACGACAACGCTGGCAAAGATGAGGAAGATTGCAATCGCCGTGAGGATGGCGCGCGCCAATGTGGAACTGCGCGCGGCGGTAAATGCAGCCTCGACCGCGGTGGAATAATGCTTACTCGCCAGCTGCTCGTTGGTGAAGGCCTGCATCGTGCGCACCGCCCCGATTCGCTCCGCGGCATAGGCCGATGCGTCGGCGAGCGAATCCTGCGCCACGCGCGAGCGCCTTCGCACCGAACGTCCGAACGCGACCAGCGGCAGCACGATGATTGGGATCGCGCCCAGTACAAACGCGGACAATCGCGGACTGGTGACAACCATCATCGTGCCGGCGCCGATAAACAGCACGAGATTGCGCAACGCGATCGAGACCGAGGCGCCGACCGCCGATTTAATCTGGGTCGTGTCGGCGGTCAGTCGCGACATCATCTCGCCGCTCTGGGCGCGATCAAAGAAGGCAGGCGATAATGCCGTCAAGTGTGCGAATACGTCGCCGCGCAAATCAGCAACCACGCGCTCGCCGAGCGTGATGACGAGGTAATAGCGCATGGCGCTGGCCGCGGCCAGCAACCCGGCGAGTGCGATCATCACCATGAAATAGTTGTCGATCAGCGCTACACCGCGCGGAGTGAATCCGAAGTCGATCATCCGGCGAACCGCGATCGGAACGGCGAGTGTCGTCAATGCCGCGGCGACCAAGGCGACAAGCGCTGCCAGCACGCGCAGTCGGTAACGGACGAGATAGGGAACAAGGCCGGCAAGCGGCTTGATCTTGGGACTGCGTGCCTCGGTCGCGCCGGCAAGCATCCGGCCGGATTCGAGGCCGCGCCCCTCGCTTGCAAAACTCATTGCGTTAACGACACGTTGTCTCTCGCGACATCTCTTGCCGACACCACCCTGCCCCGACAATGGCGCGGCGGGCGACAGGTGGCAATTGCCTTCGCCGCTTGTCTCACCTTCACCGGTGGGCTATAGAGCGCGCAACTTTTTCATGAATCCACGAAAATGCGCGGCAATGCCGCTGGAAACGATCGCCATGAAATCAGAAGGCCACCCGAAATATCACAAGATCAAGGTCATCATGACCGACGGCACCGAATTCGTCACCCGCTCGACCTGGGGCAAGGAAGGCGACACGATGCATCTCGACATCGATGCGAAGTCGCACCCTGCCTGGACCGGCGGCCAGCAGCAGCTCGTCGATCGCGGCGGCCGGTTGTCACGCTTCCAGAAGAAATTTTCGGGCTTCCTCAAGGCAGATAACAAGTAATCGGAGCGATCCGGAAACGATCGCTGATCCCGCCGCCCGGGCAATCTGCAAACTCGCGTCCTATGACACGGTCCCGTCGGTGGACGCTTAGAACTGTCAGGCGCTGTTCTGTTCGAAGGCGGCCTTCAACAAATCAAGCTGGCGTTCGACCGGGTTGGCGCCCTCGGCGCGCGCCATTTTTTCCGGCGCATGGATCGCCGCGTCGAGACGCACCACGCGATCTTGCAGGGTGCGCGAGCGGGCGATGAGATCGGCAAGCGTCTTCGGCAGAAGCTTGAGGGCTTCGTGATCGGCCGGTTCCCCGACCGTGAGCTTAACCTTGGTTTTTTCCTGGTTGACCTGCGCGAGCGACATTTCGCCCTCGCGCACGGCGCGATGCAGCAGCAGCCACGAGGCGAGCTGCATCAGCCGCGTGGTGAGCCGCATGCTTTCGGTTGCATAGGTGAGCGCAGCCGACCGCGACAGCGACTTGGATTCCTTTCGGCCCGGCCCGTCGAGATAGGTGGCCGTCTCCTCCACAAGCGCCATACCCTCGCTGAATAACGCGGCGAACGCCTGGGAGCCCGTCACTTTTTCCTTGAACGAAACGAGCCCGGCCTCGTTGAGGGAATTTTCCGTCATGCTTTACGCCTCACCCTACTCGGAGCAGAGCATAGGCATTTGAACGGCCGGCGGTAAAGCGACCCAGTCCACAACTTGCAGACATAGTTGCCAAGCCGGGACGAACGGGACGGGAACAAAAAAAGAGCCGCCGTTGCCGGCGGCTCAAGGTTATAACAGGGAGGCGTCAAACAGAGTGGACAGGAGCCACTCGATGTCCAGAAGATGGACGATGTCAGTAATGAACGAGAAAGCTTAACTTTAAGTTAAGTGCGAAAATTTCGTAGATTACTGGAATCGCGGCGGAAATCCGGCGCGTTAACTTTTAAAAACGCCCTCGGCGGCGCTGCGCGAAGCATTCTTCGATTTCATGTTCGCTTCGAGGCGCGCGATCTCCTCGTGCAACAGCGCGATGCGATCGCCCAATTCCTTCACCGAAAGCAGCGAAAGATCCTGCCCGATTTCATGGGTCGGCTTCTTCTTCGGCAATTCGTCGTCGTTCATGGCAAGCCTCCGCGCCAATGAAATTTTAGACGCCGGCCGGCGGGTTGTCACATCGTTCGTCCCCGACTAAACAATCGCTCGCCGCACCCTGACGTGCGCAATTACCCCCGCAGGACCGAATGATGACCACGCTACCGTCCCGTATGACCGCGATCGCAATCAAGGCACCAGGCGGCCCGGAGATGCTTGTCGCCGAGGAACGCGCACTCCCCGCACCCGGCGCCGATGAAATCCTGGTTCGTGTCGCAGCGGCGGGGGTGAACCGGCCAGACATCATGCAGCGTCAAGGTCTCTATCCGCCCCCCAAGGGCGCGCCGGATATTCCCGGTCTTGAAATCGCCGGCGACGTCGTCGCGATCGGCAGTGGCGTCAAGCGCTGGAAGGTCGGCGATAAGGTCATGGCGCTTGTCGTCGGCGGCGGTTATGCGCAGTATTGCCTCGCCCATGAGAGCCACGCGCTGCCAGTGCCCGCCGGATTTACCCTCGTCGAAGCCGCGGCAATTCCTGAAACCGTGTTTACGGTCTGGCACAATGTGTTCGAACGCGGCGGACTGAAGAGCGGCGAGACGTTGCTCGTGCATGGCGGCTCCTCCGGAATCGGCACGACCGCGATTCAGCTCGCCAAGGTATTTGGCGCCCGCGTCATCGTTACCGCCGGCTCGCCGAAAAAATGCGAAGCCTGCCGCAAACTCGGCGCCGACGTTGCCGTTAACTATAAGCGCGAAGACTTCGTTGCCGTCACCAAGGAGGCCACCGGCGGCAAGGGCGCCGAGGTAATCTTGGATATGGTCGGCGGCGACTATATCGAGCGCAATTATGAAGCGGCCGCGTCGGAGGGCCGCATTGTGCAGATCGCTTTCCAGGGCAGCCCAAAGGCGACCGTCGATTTCCGCCGTATCATGCTCAAGCGGCTGCATCATACCGGCTCGACATTGCGTTCGCGTTCGATCGCCGACAAGGGTGCGATCGCGCGCGCCGTGGAAGCGAAGGTCTTGCCGCTCATGTCCGCTGGGCGGGTCCGGCCAGTGATCGACTCTACGTTTGCGCTCACGAAGGCGGCCGATGCGCATGCGCGAATGGAGACCAGCGCCCATATCGGCAAGATTGTGCTTACTCCCTAGGGACCGCCTGGAGCCGGGAGCCGCGAAATCGGCGTAATGTTTGCGTGTTTGTATCGGCGCACGGGATGGCGCATCTTTCCCGTGTTAAGCGCCGCCGGCGCAAGCACCAATCCCTCAAGGGGAGATCATTTTTTGTTTTCCTTGCGTTTAGCCGCAACCCTGACAGCCTTGATCGGCGCGTTTTGCTTCGCGTCCCCGGTGTACGCGATCAATGCGGTATCGGTGCGTCTCGACGCCTCGGCCATCGATCTGACCGACGCGGCCGAACGCTTGCGCACGGAAGGCGACCGCGTCCAGGTGTCGACTGCGCCGGGTACCGATGGCATTATTCGCCGCATTGAAGTGCGCGCGCGCGAGGGCGGCAACAACTGGGTGGTATTCGCGCTTGCCAATAACGGCGACGAGCAAATCGACCGGCTGATCGTCGTGCCATATTACCGCTTGGTCGATTCCGGAATTTTCTGGCCCGATCTCGGCCTCTCGCGCGTGGTTAATATCACCCCGAGTTCCGGCGAGCGTCCCGAACGTCAGCAGAGCGCCACGGCAGACGTATTTCGCGTCACGCTCGATCCCGGCAGCATCAATACCTACGTCGCGGAACTGCGCACCGACCGGTTGCCGCAGCTCTATTTGTGGGAACCCGACGCCTACAAGGACAAGATCAACTCCTTCACCCTCTATTACGGCATCGTTATCGGTATCGCGGGTTTGCTGGCGCTGTTCCTCACCATTCTGTTCGTGGTCAAGGGCAGCGTGATGTTCCCGGCGGCGGCGGCACTCGGCTGGGCGGTTCTCGTTTATATCGGAATCGATTTTGGCTTTTGGGGCAAGGTTTTCGATCTCTCGCCAAGCATCGAACGCATCTGGCGCGCCTCGGGCGAAGCAATCCTTGCCGCGACCCTGCTCGTCTTTCTGTTCGCTTACCTTAACCTCAACCGCTGGCATGTGCGCTATGCGCACATCACCATCGCGTGGCTCGCGGTACTGGCAACGCTGGTTGGCCTCGCCTTGTTCGATGAAGCGGTCGCCTCGGGGATCGCGCGGTTCTCGCTTGCGGCGGTCGCCTTCTTCGGGTTTGCCGTCGTCATCTTTCTTTCCTCCCACGGCTACGACCGCGCCGTCTTGCTCATTCCCACCTGGTTCCTGCTCGTCGCGTGGGCGATCGCGGCGGGACTGACAATTACCGGCGTCGTTACTAACGACATCGTCGGCCCCGCCCTGCTTGGCGGCCTGGTGCTGATCGTCATGCTGATCGGGTTCACCGTGATGCAGCACGCCTTCGCCGGAAGCATGACCGCGAATATCGTTTCCGATGTCGAGCGCCGCGCGCTCGCCCTCACCGGCGCCGGCGACATGATCTGGGATTGGGACGTATCCGCGGACAGGGTGTTCACCAGCGTCGAGACCGAGCAGCTTCTCGGCCTCAAGCGCGGTACGCTCGATGGATCGGCGTCGCTCTGGCTCGAGGTGCTGCATCCGCTCGACCGCGACCGTTTCCGGGCCGCGCTTGACGGCCTGATCGAACAACGGCGGGGACGGTTAAGTCAGGAGTTCCGCTTCCGCACACCGGACGGTCATTATCTCTGGTTCACGCTGAAGGCGCGTCCCGTCGTCGGCAGCGACGGCGAGGTTGTGCGCCTCGTCGGCACGCTGACCGACGTAACCGAATTCAAGACCGCCGAAGAGCGTTTGCTGCATGACGCCATTCACGACAATCTAACCGGTTTACCAAACCGCCAGCTCTTTATTGATCGGCTGGAAGCCGTGCTCGGCATGAGCAAGGTCGATCC
>JACQTM010000282.1 GCA_016210825.1 Hyphomicrobiales bacterium | reverse complement strand
GGCTGTGTGCAGCGTAAACCTCATCCGGCGATGATTTTAGGTTTGCAGATGAAATTCCCTGTTCCTGCGCCAGAATTCCCTGCTCCTGCAGTGAACCCCGGGGTCTGAACAGGGATTATGCCGGGGATTTACCAGGCTGGTGGGCGTGTTGATCCTCGAACTCAATGGGGCTCCGATATCCGAGCGCTGAGTGGAGCCGGCGTGCGTTGTAGACCTCGTCGATGAAGTACGGAAGATCGGTTACGACGTCAGTGAGCGTTTCATAGTCTCCGAGATAGACGGCCTCGACCTTTAGCGTCTTCATGAAGCTCTCGGCCTTGGCATTGTCGTAAGGATTGCCACGCCGCCCCATGGAACCTCGCAGGCCGTAAGCGGTCAGGATTTCGCGGTACGATTCAGCAGCGTACTGCGAACCCCGGTCCGAATGATGAATACATCCTGCTGGCGGCCGACGGCTTTCGATTGCTGAGCGCAGAGCCGCAACGGTCAGCCGGGTGTCCATGAAGCACGCGACGGCATAGCCGACCACACGTCGCGACCAGGCATCCAGGATGACGGCGAGGTAGACGAAGCCACGGGCGATCGCGATGTAGGTGATGTCGGCAACCCAGAGCTGGTTCGGCGCCGTCGGCACGAAGTTCCTGGCGAGGTTTCGAAAGATTGGACTATCGTGGTTGCTGTCGGTGGTGACCACATAACGCCGCTGCGGGCGCACGCTAAGGCTTTGTTCGCGCATGATCCGCAGCGCCTTCTTATGGTTGACCAGGAAGCCCTCGCGACGGAGCTGGGCTGTGACCCGCCGATAGCCATAACGTGGATACTCGATGCAGATCTCGCCGATCTTCTCGACGATCCGGGCATCCTCCGGCCGCTGTCCCTGCGGTGGGCTGTAGTAGGTCGATCGTGCGAGGTTCATGAGGGCGCATCCTCGCTTGACGGCGATACCATCGGCCCGGTGACGATCGATGTGGTCGCGCCTCTCTGCGATGGTGTGCTTTTCAAGACCCCCCTTAAAAACTCGAGCTCCATGGTCAGCTTGCCGACCATTCGTTCGAGCTCAGCGATCTTGACCTCATGCGCCGACAGACGGGGCATCGGAATGAAGTCGGGCTCGTACTCACCAGCTTGGTACTTGGCGACCCAGATGCGGATCAGATTCCGCGCAACCTCATGCTTGCGACCCAGCGCATTGAGCGATGCACCGGCCAGAAACTCCTGGGCAACCTGACGCTTGAACGCGGTCGTGAAAATTCGGTAGGTGGACATGGCCTTCTCCCAAGGCCCGTCCAGCATAGGCAAAGTCCCTGTTACCGACCTGTCTATTCCCTGGGGTGCACTCCATCCGCCGAAATAATTCCCTATTTTGTTGAGTAGGGAATTTGCGTCTAACGCCCTGTCTTAGCGCTACGATTTACAGTCTCTGGCGTGCGAAGAGCGGGAATCTGATAACAATTCCCTGTAAAATTCCCTGTCAGCAGGGAAAACGGGCAGAGCAGGGGACGAACTGCACTGCGGCGCCAGCCAGTCAGTCCGGTCTCTGTATTTTGTTGGTCCAACACTGCAAAGATCCACGCCAATTCGGCGCTTTCTGCGATCTCTAGCTGTCTCTGGATTTCCAAATTCGGTGAGTGAGGCAAGCTTTGGTCAACAATCTCTGGCAACATTTTCAAATATTCCCAATTTTCGGAGAAGCAGTTTGGAGACTGGTTCGATCTTCGACTGCGTGGCCGGGCCAGCACTGAAAACTGTCTCAGACATAAAAAGAGGCGGCGCCGACTCCACGGCGCACGCCTCTCTAAGTACCTACCATGCTTGCTAGCCCATAGTCCTTCAGCAAGCGATGCATCTTAGCCCGCTTACCCGCCAGCGGTTCTATGATCTGGATCAAATATACCCCCATGTCCACCGCGAGGCCTACAGCATCTGTCGATATGCGACGGCAATCCTCATAATCCCATTGCCAGAGTTACGTGCAGCCAAGCTGGAGAGAATTGCTGCCAAAACGGGGTGCTTCGGAGTGCGGCCACGACTGCGAGACAGTAGCCCCGCGGTCTTCGCAACTCAGGAACGTACTGACGCACGTTGCTGTATGCAAGGCATGAGTTACGCAAGCCGAGACGGAGACGCCCGCGAAATAATTCCCGGTCAAAAACAACCCTGGCTGCCGTCCAGATATCCCATTCAAGACCGCGAGGAGGTCGCGATGACCGATGCGGTACTGCGGCAGCCCGCATTGCCAATGGCGAACGCGCGCCAACACCGGTTCGCCCTTGGCGCCAAGTAATTCGGCAAACTGTCGCCGCGCCATCCCGATCAATTCGTGTGACGGCAGCCGAGCGAGTGAAGGCGCCCGATCGCCGCCGATATAGGCCGCGAGCGAGACGTATCCATGCGGGGCGCGCGTTTCGAACATGGTCGAGCAGAACAGTGCTCCGTTGACGTGACGACGTTCGCTCCCTGGCGCAAGGAAGCCGATGCCATCAAGCGGGTGAGCAATCTGTGAACGCGCGTAGCCGAGATACACGACGGCAAGCGGGGGCGTCTCGATCTGCGAAGCGGCAAACGCCACTTCAGCATCGAGGTTGTCGAGCAACTGGGCGGTTACGTGTGGCTGGGTTGCTATGACGACGGCATCAGTCACAATGTCGCCGGCGCCGGCCGTCTTGACCAGAAAGCCGCGTGCGCGCGCCGCGATCCGGCGCACCGCAACGCCGGTCTTGATGCGCGCGCCGAGCCGCTGCGCCAGAACAGTCGGCAAGGTCGCAATTCCATCTCGCCATGAGAACAGCCGCCGTCCCGGCATCCGCTTTCCAGACAAGCGGCTGAGAACCACGCCTTTGAGGATCGAACCGTACTTCCGCTCCATCTCGACCAACCGCGGAAACGTCGCCAGCATCGAGAGGTTCTCCGCGGTACCCGCGAACATGCCGCAGACCAGCGAATCGATTACGCGTTCGGTGAACTCAATACCAAAGCGTCGGCGGCAGAACGCGGCGACCGTTTCCTCTGCCTCTGCGATGCGGCGGGGAACGGCCGGCTCCGCCAGCAAGCGCAAGCGACCCGTCAACGACATAAACGCGCTCGTCACGAATGCGGCCGGATGCACTGCGATGCCGTACAGTCTGCCATCGGCTACGATGTAGCGCCGCCGCACCTCGGGCCCCAATGTGATGCGCGTGTGTTCAAGGTCGAGGTCTCGTGTCAGAGACGAAACCGATCCCTCCTCGGTAACCGAACTCGGCCCGTGCTCCATCAGGAATCCGCCGATGCGCTCGGACTGCGCCTTGCCACCAACCCGAGTCTGGCGTTCCAACACGATGACCCGGAGGCCGCGGCACATGAGCGCATAGGCCGTGGACAGCCCGGAAATCCCACCGCCGATCACCGTCACGTCTGCCATCGGCCATTCGAAAGTTCAGCACATGAAGCCGCGCCGAATCGCCGCCGCGCCAGCGCGTGCATGTGCTCAGCAGTGACCACGCCCTCTCCGCACTCCCGCGCATACGCTTCGGCACGCTGGCGGACGAAGCGACGGACAAACGGCGGTACGTGTCCAAGTCGCGCTTCCGCCTCCTCGCTCCAGGCGAGCGCCGCCCCGTCCGGCGTTCCGCACTGGATGACCGGACCGCCTGCCGGCCGATGGTTGCAAAGGAAATCCTCGCCCATCAAGTTGCCGTCGTGGCCGAGCGGCCGCGCCCGGCAGCCCCCGCAAAGTTTGGCGTACTCGCAAACGCCGCAGCGCCCTTCGAGATTCGGCGAACGGAGCGTCGCGAAGAGAGGCGCGTCGCGCCACAGTACGGCGAATTCGGTGTGACGAACCGACCCAGCCGAGACCTCTATGTACGGACAAGGCGTGAGATCGCCTTCTGGAGTCACCCGGCAATAGCGCGTGCCGGCGAGACACCCACCGGCTTCGTAGCCGTCGGCAAGCGTGATTGGCAGCGGCGGATTGAGTTCTCGCGCCAGGCGTTTGAAATGGGGCGCGCAGCGCGCGCGCACGATGAGATCGGATTCGTCTCGCGCCGCCTCGGCGAGGCGGCGTAGCACGCGGTCATAAGTGTCGATCGAGATGTTGGAAAGCGATTTCCCTCGCCCGGTGCACACTACGAAAAACACGTTCAACACCGCCGCTCCCGCAGTGCTTGCAAATGAAATCATGCCATCGAGTTCGTCGGCGTTGTCGTCGGTAACCGTGAAGTGCAGCTGAAACATCAGGCCAGCGCGCCGGCAGGCGTCGATACCAGCGAGCGTTGCGCGCCAAGCGCCTGACACGCCGCGGAAGCGATCATGATAGTCCGAATCGAGCGAGTCGAGACTAATGCCGAGGGCGCGCGCGCCAGCTGCCTGCAGTGCCGTCACCCGCCGCGCATCAAGCAGCGTCCCGTTCGTGCCGACGACGACCATTAGGCCGAAGCTCGACGCATAAGCGACAAGTTCGCAAAGATCGCTACGCAGAAGGGGCTCTCCGCCCGTGAGCACGATCATCGTCTCATCGCTGAGCGCAAGGATGCGATCGAGAAGCGCCTTGACCTCGAAGGTCTCGAGTTCGGCACCAGTTCCGGCTGTACGGACATCGGCATCGAGATAGCAGTGGACACAGGCGAGATTGCAGCGCCGCGTGAGGTTAATCGCGACCAGAAACGGCGGGTCAGCTGTGCTGGTCGTCGATGTCGCCATTTCACCCATCGCTATTTCCATGACCTCCCCCGACCATGGCCTCCTCCATCGCATCAAGCGATTGTGCGATGCCAGCCTCGGCGATCTCCCACGTCACCTCCCCAGCGCCCTGCGCCTGCGCAAGCGCTTCGATCCGCACACGCGATGCCGCACGCACGAGCGCCGGAATCCTGGCGAGACGCGCCAGGGCTGCAGCCGTCCACCTTGGCGCGCTCATCGGCTCGCGCCCAAGAAATGGCTGCACGTGCACTACGGAAACTGTTCTTGCCCCCAGAAGCCGCGCACGTTTCTCGGCGTGCAGCCTTGTTGTCGCCGCCCCTATCCGATTGGCAATTCCTTCGATCAGAGCGGTTGCTTCGTCGGACCATGCGGGTGGCGTCTCCTGCGGGCCGTCGCTGCGTGCCGGACAAAAACGTTGCGTCACCTCGTCGATCAGCGACGTCGTCACGACCGTATGTCCCTTGGTGTGCGCGTACCGAAGGATCGCGCCGCGCACCATGTTGCGTGCGGCTTTCGGCACTCGCTCCATTTTCTGCTCAGCCTCCGGAGTCCATATGATGGTCAGCGGTGCGATCACCTCCAAAGGAACCATAAAGGCAGAGGCCACGATCCAAACCTGGCAGGACGCCGTCCGCACCAGGTTTTCGCTGGTTCCGCCGATATCGAGCCCGTCGTCGGCGTGAATCCCGGTTTTGCCGACGAGCACAGCGCCGGCGCTGACTTTCTCCAGGTATTGCGTAATTACGCGATGCGGTTTGCCGACCAGCAACTCGCAGGTGAGCATGACGTCCGCTTCCTGTGCGAGCGTGCGGGCGATGTCGAGGTAGGATCGGTAGACCTCGGCGAGCCCGTGATCGATGATCTCCTCATGGAGCAACTCCTGCTCCTTGAAGCGAAAGCGCCGGGCGGCCTCCTCGCTCAGACCTTCCGAGATCTTTTTGAAGGCTACATAGTGGTAGAAGGGATCGAAGGCCGCAACCGCATGCACAGAGGTCCCGACTGCGCGAGCGACCGCAAACGCCGTTTGCAGCGCGCCGAAGGAGCGAGGCGAGCCGTCAAGCCCGACCACCAAAGGTCCGGTCGCGATGCTCCGCTCCGGGTTACGGATCACGAGAACGTCGATAGGGCTGCGCCGCACCACTCGGTCGCACACGGTCCCAATCAAGCTTTCTGGTGCCACGCCAAGCCCGAATGCGCCAAGCGCGAGGACATCAAAGTCCCCGCTGCATGCAGCCTCGATGATTCGGCCGTAATTCTTTCCCTCGGGACTGAGCCGCCGGTAGGACAGGCCCGCGTCGATACAGGCGCGTTCAGCGATATCGTGATAGCTGTCGCTGACGATCTTGAGTCCGCGGGTGATCAGATCACCGTGAATTTCGCGTTGGCTCTCGAGAGTTTTCTCTTCTCGGTAGCGCTCAGGCAGACCCGCTTCCATCTGCTGGAAGCGGCGATCGTGCAGCTTTGCGGCATAGACATGGATGCCCATAACCGTGCCGCTCGCGCAGTGGCCTACTCTGATTGCTTCCTTCAGCGCGCGGTTGGCGTGGTCCGACGCATCGAGAGCTACCAGGAAACGTTTGGGTAACCACGTCCTCGCATCGACGACACTGGCGTCGGATGTGCTGGATGAGGCAGTTGAGATCAGCGCCATGGCCACCTCATGAATAGAACAAGAAGTAGATGATCAGGGCGACGACCACCAAGTTGGCGAGCACGCCGATGCGAACCAAGGAGGTGAAAAGTGGCCGCTCCTTCGATACCGGCGGCAATGCGCTTTTACCGGTCATTTTCCGTCCCTTTCTTCCCGGGACCGCCCACCAGCGCGGCGTACCCTCGCTGAAACGGTCAAGAGCCCGCCCGCCAATAACGTCATGACAATCACCGGCACATAAACGACCTTGAGTGATGGCGGCGGTGCGAGCCACAACCAGACCCAGCGGGTAAGCGTGTGCCTGGAGCCCCTCTCGCCGTTTGAGCCGTCCCAAGCGGCGAAAGCGACGGGCAGCAGGCGTCCGCTCTCGAACGCGACGTGGTTGTCGCCGGGATTGCGCGTCTGGCGGAAGACGACGCGCCATGTACCATCCACGTATTGGCCGCGCGCGGAGAAGTCCGAACGGCCAGGATCCCGTTTCACGCGTGTTCCCATGCCACGCATTTCAAAGATGCTGTATGCCGCGCGGCCGTCAGCGGGGCCGGCGCTCCAGTGCCACATGACCACGGGATTGGCGGCGTCGCCGTGCCCGAAATAGGGTTTTTCGAGTTTCTCGCTTTGCTCGGCGGGAAACTGCACGGCAACAGCGTCCTCGAACATCTCGCCGGGAGCCAGATTGGTCTGCACCCGGTCGCCCGGCATGCTTGGCGTCGGATCGTCCCATTCGATCAGTAATGCGATTTCTTTGTCGTTGTAGACAGCGCGCGCGGTAATCTGATCGACAACCGATGTGAAGAGCCGATCGGCGGCGATGAACTGCGGCGCCAGGCGGAAGCTGACCGACGGCGCTTCGGCCCAAGCCTCGGCAAAAGGTTCAGCGATGAGCTCGCCGGGGTGATAGACGGCTCGGATCTTGGTCGCGCCTGGGCTTGGCCGGCGCGTATGATCAGCGAGCGAGACAACGTAATGAGCGGCGGCCCATCGATCTTCTTCGCTCAGCGCCTCCTTCTTTCCGGGTTCGCCGAAAACCGGCATCGGTGTCCCAGGTATGCCAATAGTCAAGCGCGTGTAGACGTCCTTGACGCTGCTGCCCCCGCGAAATGTCCAGGGCTTGGTGAGATTGCGCGGCCAAATCGCGTCGCCCCAATCATCCTTGAGCTTCTTCGATATGTTGCCCTTGCCGGTGTCGCCGTGGCACTCGGCGCACTTCGCCTTGCGGTAGACCTCGCGTCCCAGCTCGATGGTCTTCGGCGAGACGGCGGACTGGCCGTCCAGAGAAATTGCCTGGCCCGGCTTTTCAAACTCGAAGATGTCGCTGAATGTCTTGATGAAGGCGATGACGTCGCGGCGCTCAGTGTCAGTCAACAGGTCCTTCCAGCCCGGCATCGAAGTTCCCGGCATGCCCTCGGCGACGATGCGTCCCAGATCCTCATCGGAAGGCGGACTCTCGCCCGCAGTCGACTTGTACTTGAACAAGCCGAGCGTGAAATCTCGCGGCTTCGGCATCAGATAACGCGCCGCGGGCCCATTGCCGTCTCCTTTCTCCCCATGACACCAGCCGCACCAGCGCTCGTAGACGATTTGTCCGATCTCGCTGGACGCGGCCGCCGTCGGCGCGACGATCAGAAAAACTGCGAACGGGGCGGCAAGGCGAATCATGGCTCCCTCGCCCGCGGCGTGTGTCCGGTGAAGTCATAGAGAAATAGGATAACCTGCCAGATCTCGGTTTCCGACATGAAGCGGTGCCAGACCGGCATGGAGGACGCCCACGGCGCGGCCTCGCGCGGCAGGCCCGGTCCTCCGGTCGCGATGCGCCAGAACAGATACGACTCCTGAAGCTGGGCGATTGTGCCGACGTCACGGAAATTGGCGGGGAGAGGGTGAAAAGCATCGGCGTAATGGCCCCTGCCATCGAGCTTGTCGCCGTGGCAGAAAAAGCAGTTTTTGAAGTAGATCTCGGCTCCGGCCCGCACGTTGCGGGAGAATTTCTGCGTGTCGGCCCGCAGCGGGTTCTCAAGTGTTAGCAAATTGTACGTCTTACCGGCGATCGAAAAGGTGGAAGGCGGCGCTGGATGAATAGCGCGCAGCTCGGGCGGGGTCTCCAAATCGGAACGAACCGCGGCGTAGGCAAGATATCCACCCGCCAAGCTG
>JACQTM010000279.1 GCA_016210825.1 Hyphomicrobiales bacterium | reverse complement strand
TGTCGGTTTCGCGCACCACCTTCGATTGGGGCATCCGCGTGCCCGGCCATCCGAAGCACGTGATGTATGTGTGGGTGGATGCGCTGACGAACTACATCACCGCGGCCGGATTTCCCGACACGGAAAGCGAGAAATTCAAGCGTTATTGGCCGGCCGACCTGCACGTGATCGGCAAGGACATCGTGCGTTTCCACGCGGTCTATTGGCCAGCCTTTCTGATGTCAGCGGGGATAGAGGTGCCGCGGCGTATTTTCAGCCACGGCTTCCTGTTCAATCGCGGTGAGAAAATGTCGAAGTCTGTTGGCAACGTGATCGATCCGTTCGCACTGGCCGATGCCTATGGCGTCGATCCGCTACGTTATTTTTTCCTGCGCGAAGTTCCGTTCGGCCAGGACGGCAATTACAGTCACGAGGCGATCGTCAACCGCATCAACGCTGATCTTGCCAACGATCTTGGAAATCTGGCGCAGCGTTCGCTCACCATGGTCGGCAAGCAGTTCGGGAGCGTGCTGCCGAAGCCTGGGAAATTTTCTGCGAACGACGATGCGATTTTGAAAGCCGCCGACGCCATGATCGGGCAGGCGCGCGAACACATGAAGACGCAGCAGCTCCACCAGGTGCTCAATGGTGCTTGGGCGGTCGTCGCCGATGCCAACCGCTATTTCGCTGGCGAAGCGCCCTGGGCTTTGGCCAAGACCGATCAGGCGCGCCAGGGCACGGTGCTTTATGTCACTGCGGACGTGATCCGTCAGATTGCGATTCTAAGCCAACCGTTCATGCCAAAATCCGCCGCAAAGCTTCTCGATTTGCTTGCCGTACCGGCGGCGGAGCGGGATTTTTCCAAGCTCGGCGGCGTCCATCGGATTGCACCGGGTGCGTCATTGCCGTCACCGGCACCGGTCTTCCCGCGCTACGTTGAACCCGAACCGAGCGTTCCCGCTTGATGCCCATGCTGGTCGACAGCCATTGCCATCTCGATTTTCCCGACTTTGCCGGCGATCTCGACGCGATCGTTGGACGTGCGCGTGCGGCTGGTGTCGGGCGCATGGTCACCATTTCGACGAGGGTTCGCCGGCATTCGGAAGTTCTCGCTATCGCCGAGCGTTTCGACGATGTGTTCTGCTCGGTCGGCACTCATCCGCATAACGCCAAGGAAGAACCCGAGATTTCCGTCGCCGATCTCGTCGCGCATGCGCGACATCCGAAAGTGGTGGCGATCGGAGAGGCGGGGCTCGATTATCACTACCACCATTCGCCGCGTGGAATGCAGGAGCAGAGCTTTCGCAATCACATTTCAGCGGCGCGCGAAACTGGTTTGCCGCTCGTGATCCATGCCCGCGACGCGGATAAGGACATCGCACGCATCCTGTCCGAGGAAACCGGGAAGGGGCCCTTTCCGGCAGTGCTACATTGCTTCACCGGAAGCCGTGAACTTGCGATGCACGCGGTTTCGCTCGGACTATTCGTATCGTTCACTGGAATACTGACGTTTAAGAATTCGCAACCGCTCCGTGACATCGCGGCGCAGTTGCCTGCCGACCGAATTCTGGTGGAGACCGATGCGCCGTATCTTGCTCCCGGGCCATATCGCGGCAAGCGCAACGAACCGGCTTACGTGATCGAGACGGCGAAAACGCTGGCAGAGGCGCGTGGCATCTCCGTTGACGACATTGCGCGGCAGACAACGGACAATTTCTTTCAACTGTTCAACAAAGTTCCGCGCCCAGTTTTGGCATGACATTGACATTTACCATTCTTGGCTGCGGATCATCGGCAGGCGTGCCGCGTCCTGGCCTTGGATGGGGGGCGTGCAATCCGAACAATCCAAAAAACCGGCGACGTCGCTGCTCGCTTCTGGTCGAGTGCATGGCTGGCGGTGGCACGACCTGCATCCTCGTTGATACGTCCCCGGATCTGCGCCAACAGCTCCTTGACGCCGAAGTGGATGCACTCGATGCGGTACTGTTCACGCATGAGCATGCGGATCACACCCATGGCATCGATGATCTGCGCCCGCTGGTGCTGCATCAGCGTAAGCGGATCGACATCTATCTCGACGAGGCGACTTCCCGTGCCATGCACGGACGCTTTGGCTATTGCTTCATGACGCCGCCCGGCAGTGAATATCCGCCCATCGTTAACGAGCATCGCTTAGTGCCTGGCATGCCAGTGACGATCAGTGGCGCCGGGGCCTCAATAACGGCATTGCCCATCCTTCAGAGCCACGGCGATATTCCGGCGCTCGGCTTTCGCTTTGGCGATGTCGCTTATTCCAGTGACCTTAACGGGCTGCCACCGGAAAGCGTTGCGGCGTTGTCCGGGCTCAAGCTGTGGATCGTGGACGCGCTACGCTACCGGCCGCATCCAAGCCATTTTAGCCTGGCCGAGACACTTGATTGGATTGAACGTATCGCACCGGCGCGCGCAATTCTGACCAATCTGCATTCCGATCTCGACTATGATGAATTGTGCGCGAAGCTGCCGTCAGGGATCGAGCCGGCATTTGACGGTATGAAGTTCACAGTATGATCACCAGGAAAATGATGAATGGACTGCATCGCCCTGGCTTTATTGGCGAATGATGGCTCGCATGATGCCGTAATGCAATTCAGGAAATGCCCGCAATTTAAAAGATTGCACATCCGGCACCAAGCGTAAATGTTCCATAATATGTCTTATGCGAATCGAGGATCGGCGGACGAGATTGGGCCGTGGTCGCTAGATCGCAGGTGCTTTGGTACGGTTTGGTTCCGCTGCCCTGGACCTCGACCT
>JACQTM010000285.1 GCA_016210825.1 Hyphomicrobiales bacterium | reverse complement strand
GGCGACATCGGCACGAGCCCACTCTATGCCTTGCGCGAGGCCGTCGTGGCGGCGCAGGGAACCGGGCCGGTGACGCAGGACATCGTGCTCGGCATTCTCTCGCTGATCTTCTGGGCGCTGATCATCGTCGTTACCCTCAAATACATCGCGATATTGCTGCGGGCGGACAACAACGGCGAGGGCGGTACACTCTCTCTTACCGCGCTGGCATTCCGGGCGCTTGGCCGGCGCACGCCGTTCGTGCTCATTCTTGGCGTCGTCGGCGCCGCGATGTTCTACGGCTCAACCCTGATCACGCCGGCGCTTTCGGTGCTTTCGGCTGTCGAGGGCCTCAATGTCGCGACGCGGGCGTTCGAGCCCTATGTGCTGCCGCTGACGCTCGTGATCCTTGTCGCCTTGTTCTCGGTGCAGTCGCACGGCACCGCCAAGGTTTCGGCGCTGTTTGGACCGATCACCATGGTTTGGTTCATCGTCATCACGATTGCCGGCGGTGCTCAGATCGTCGCCAATCCGACCGTGCTCATCGCCGTCAATCCGGTCTATGCGATCGCGTTCCTCGCCGACAACGGCATGATCGGGTTGGTCGCGCTGGGAGCGGTGTTCCTCGTCATCACCGGCTCCGAGGCGCTCTATAACGATCTCGGACATTTCGGCAGGAAGCCGATCCAGGCCGCGTGGCTGTTCCTGGTGTTGCCCGCATTGTTGATCAATTATTTCGGACAGGGCGCGCTGGTATTGTCCAATCCCGCGACGCTCGAAAATCCGTTCTTCCTGCTCTATCCCGAATGGGCGCTCTATCCGATGGTCGGCCTTGCCACGGCGGCGACCGTGATCGCAAGCCAGGCGGTGATCACCGGCGCCTATTCAATCACCCGCCAGGCCATCCAGCTCGGCTTGCTGCCGCGGCTGCAAATTCTCCATACCTCGGAATCGCTGGCCGGACAGATTTACATGCCGCGGGTGAACTGGGGACTGCTGGTCGGCGTGCTCCTGCTCGTCGGCTTGTTCCGCTCGTCGAGCGCGCTCGCGTCCGCTTATGTGCTCGCGGTCGCCACCACTAACCTGATGTCGGCGACGCTCGGCTTCGTCGTGATCTGGAAGCTGTGGCGATGGCGGCTGTTGTCGGCGGCGCTATTGATGATCCCGTTCATCACCGTCGACGCCACGTTCGTGCTTGCAACCATGCTGAAGCTGCTGGAAGGCGCCTGGCTGCCGGTTCTGTTCGGCGCGGTGCTGGCGCTGGTGATGGGAACATGGCGGCGGGGCACCGCCATTCTCGCCAACAAGACCCGGCGAAGCGAAGTCCCGCTCGAAGCGTTGCTGCGCAGCCTGGAGAAAAAGCCGCCGCATATCGTGCCCGGCACCGCCGTGTTCCTCACCAGCGATCCCGAGTTCGCGCCGACGGCCCTGATGCACAATCTCAAGCACAACAAGGTGCTGCACGAGCACAACGTCATCCTCACGATCATCACCGCGGACACGCCGCGCGTGACGGAAGAGGACCGCGTGAAAATTACGCCGGTGTCGGAGCTGTTCAGCCGCGTTGCGCTGAAATTCGGCTACATGGAAACCCCGAACGTGCCCAAGGCGCTGGCGATCGCGCGCCGGCAGGGCTGGCAATTCGACATCATGTCCACGTCGTTTTTCCTGTCGCGGCGCTCGCTCAAGCCGGCGGCCAAATCGGGGATGCCGCAATGGCAGGACCGCCTGTTCATCCAGCTGGCGCGCAGCGCGAACGACGCCACCGACTTTTTCCAGATACCCACCGGAAGGGTGGTGGAGGTCGGGACCCAAGTGACCGTGTGATCACGGCCGGGTGAGGCCTTGGCAATAATCTCCATGTTTTTCAGATACTTATGATTTTACGCCAGAGCATCACCCGCGTATTGGGCATGGCTGGCCAAACGCGAATGACGGTGCGGAATTAGGATCGGAAGCCTCCCAGGTGCTATAGCAGCGCTCCAATTGTGCACTGCAACATCAGGGGCAAGCTATGACTGACCAAGCCGGAGTTCACGTGGCCGGCGTCATTCCCGCCGAGCAGAACGGCACCGGCTACGCCAAATCGCGTTTCTGGGCGCTCACGCTCGGCTGCATCGGCGTCGTCTACGGCGACATCGGCACGAGCCCGCTTTACGCCATGCGGGAATCGGTGCTGGCGGCCGTCGGGCAGGGCAATCCTGCCAGCGAGCCGGTGGTGCTCGGCATTCTGTCGCTGATCATCTGGTCGCTGATCATCGTCGTCACGTTGAAATACGTCGTCATCCTGCTGCGCGCCGACAACAACGGCGAGGGCGGGACACTCGCGCTGATGGCGCTCGCGCACCGCGCGCTGAAGCGTGGTGGCGGTATTGTCATTTTGCTCGGGATCGTCAGCGCGGCGCTGTTCTACGGCGACGCAATCATCACGCCGGCGCTGTCCGTGCTCTCGGCGGTCGAAGGCTTGAAGGTTGCGACGCCCGCACTCGAAGCCTATGTCGTCCCCCTTACGGTTCTAATTCTGCTGGCGCTGTTCGCGGTGCAATCGCGCGGCACCGCAAAGGTTGCCGCATTCTTCGGCCCGATCACGCTCGTGTGGTTTATTGCGATTGCGATTGCGGGGTTCTGGCACATCTCGCAAAACCTTGCCGTGCTGCGCGCATTCAGTCCCGTTCACGGCGTGGAGTTTCTCGCCGGACACGGAATGATCGGCCTCGTCACGCTCGGCGCCGTGTTCCTGGTGGTAACAGGTTCGGAGGCGCTTTACGCCGACCTTGGGCATTTCGGCCGCGGGCCGATCCGCGCCGCTTGGCTTTTCATTGCGTTGCCCGCATTGACGATCAATTATCTTGGCCAGGGCGCGCTGGTGCTCGCCGACCCGAAGTCGATCGAGAATCCATTCTTCCTGCTCTATCCGGATTGGGCCTTGCTGCCGATGGTCGGACTGGCAACGGCGGCGACCGTCATCGCCAGCCAGGCCGTGATCACCGGCGCTTATTCGTTGACGCGCCAGGCCATTCAACTTGGCTTGCTGCCGCGGCTGGAGATTCAGCACACCTCGGAGGCCCTGTTCGGTCAGATCTATATGCCGCGGGTAAACACGCTGCTGCTGATCGGCGTGTTGCTGCTCGTGGCGTTGTTTCGCTCATCGGGCGCACTGGCCTCGGCTTACGGCATCGCCGTGACCGGCACCATGGTCGTTACCGCGATGATGGCATTCGTCGTAATCTGGAAGGTATGGAAGTGGTCGGCGCTCGCCGCGGCGGCGCTGATCGCTCCATTTCTCTTCATCGATCTTACGTTTCTTACGGCAAACTTGCTGAAGGTCGTCGAGGGCGGCTGGATGCCGCTCGCGCTCGGCGCCGTGATCATGACGGTCATGTACACGTGGCGGCGCGGCAGCCGAATCTTGTTCGACAAGACGCGGCGGCTGGAGACGCCGCTTACGAGCCTCGTCGCCATGCTGGAAAAGAAGCCGCCGCAAAAGGTTCCCGGCACCGCCGTGTTCCTCACCAGCGATCCGCAAAGCGCCCCCACCGCCCTGTTGCACAGCCTCAAGCACTATAAGGTGCTGCACGAGAAGAACGTCATCCTCACGGTTGAGACCTCACCGATGCCGCGCGTGCCCGAGGTGGAACGCGTGCGCATCGAGCCGATCGGCGAAACCTTTTCGCGGGTTGTCGTCCGATTTGGCTTCATGGAAACGCCGAACGTGCCAAAGGCGCTGGCGATCGCGCGCAAGCTCGGCTGGCATTTCGACATCATGGCGACGTCGTTCTTCCTGTCCCGGCGAACGCTGCGGCCCGCCAAGCATTCCGGCATGCCGCGCTGGCAGGACAGCATGTTTATTGGGCTGGCGCGCAGCGCGAACGACGCGACCGACTATTTCCAGATTCCAACCGGCCGCGTGGTCGAAGTCGGAACGCAAGTTACGATATAGTCGGACCAAAGGTTGACGGCGGCTGCCGGCAATGGTTCCACTGCCGTCGCAATCGGGAGGTCTGCCATGACCGATCAAGCGGCGCGCCGTGGCGAGGTTCACGACCTAACACCCGAGGAGGTGGCGCGCGGCATGACCGAGGGCCGCTTGCTCCTCGTCGATGTGCGCGAACCCAACGAAATCGCGGCCGAGAGCTATCCCGACGCGGTGGTGCTGCCGATGTCTCGTTTCGACCCGTCCGAAATCCCCGATCCGGCCGGACGGCGCGTTGTTTTCGCCTGCCGCTCGGGCCGGCGTTCGGTAACCGCCTCGCTCGCCGCGCAGGATGCCGGGTTCAATTACGATGCCCATCTCGCCGGCGGCATTCTGGCGTGGAAGGCCGCCGGATTGCCGACCAAGTCGTGATCACGGCGTTCCCCGGAGACCGCATGCGCCGCGCGCTTGTCACGCTTGCGCTTTCCCTTGCCTTTCTGGCGGGCGGTGCCAAAGCCGCGCTCGCACAGCAAGCGAAAGCGCGCGTCGTCAATGTCTATAACTGGTCGGATTACATCGATCCGAAGGTGATCGAGGACTTCACCAAGGCAACCGGCATCAAGGTCAAATACGACACCTTCGATTCCAACGACATGCTCGATACCAAACTGCTGGCGGGAAAATCCGGCTACGATGTCGTCGTGCCGACGGCTTATTTCCTGCAACGCCAGATCAATGCGGGCATTTTCCAGAAACTCGATCGCGCCAAGTTGCCCAATCTCGGCAATATCTGGCCCGAGATTGCGACTCGCCTCGCGGCCTACGACCCCGGCAATCAATTCGCGGTCAATTACATGTGGGGCACCACGGGGATCGGGTATAACGTCAAGAAAGTGCGGGCGATACTCGGCGCCGACGCCACGCCGGACAGCTGGGACATTGTGTTCAAGCCGGAGAATTTGGCGAAGTTCAAGGATTGCGGCGTGATGATGCTCGATTCCTCAGACGACATCATGCCCTCCGCGCTGCGTTATCTCGGCCTCGATCCGAACGCCTCGGACCCGGCCGCGCTGGAGCGCGCAGCCGAACTGCTCTCGAAGGTGCGGCCCTTCGTGCGCAAGTTCCACTCCTCGGAATATTTGACGGCGCTCGCCAGCGGCGAAATCTGTCTCGTCGTCGGCTGGTCCGGTGACATCAAGCAGGCGCAAAAACGCGCAGCCGAAGCCAAGGGTGGCGTCGAGATTGGCTACGCAATCCCGAAGGAAGGCGCGCAAATGTGGTTCGACAATTTCGCGATCCCGAAGGATGCGCCGCATGTCGCCGAGGCGCACGCCTTCATCGATTACATGCTGCGGCCCGAGGTCGCCGCGCGCAATTCGAATTTCGTCGTTTACGCCAACGGCAATCTCGCGAGCCAGAAATTCATCGACAAAGCCATTTTGAACGATCGCGTCATCTATCCCGACGCGGAAACGATGAAGACCCTCTACACCATCGCCGCGCACGACCAGAAGACGCAGCGGCTGATGAACCGGCTGTGGACGCGGATCAAGACGGGGAGGTAATCCGCTTTAACCCACAATTGCATCAAAATCCGCTCATTCCCGCGAAAGCGGGAATCCAGGAAGCCACTTCTTGAATTTCTCGTCGTTGGTTCTGGGTCCCCGCTTTCGCGGGGACGAGCGGACTTATTCACCGCCACCTTCTATGCACCCAGAGCCATTGCTCGGGATGCTCGCGGATCCAGGCTTCGACCACGTCGGTGATCGCCTGCATCGTGCCGGCGATGTCGAAGCGGCCGGTGGCGTCGAGCACGGGGCGGATTTCGTCGGTCAATTCGGCGTGGAAGCGGTTGCCGGCAAGGCGGATCACGCGTGTGCCGTGGATCGGGCAACCGGTCTGGCGCGCGAGCATGGCGATCAGCGGATTGGCCTTGCAGCGGCGGCCGAAAAACGTGACGTCCACGCCCTTGACGAAATGCTGATCGACCAGCATGCCGACATGGGTGCCGCGCTCAAGCGCGCGGGCGACGCGCACCGCCGCATCGAAGCCGGTGCGGATCAAGGTGCCCATGCTCACCGCGCGCATCTTTTGCACGGCTTCCGCCACCGCGCCGAGATTGGGCGCACGAAACACGATTGCCGTATCAAGGCCATGCGCCGCGCCGGCGAGCGCCGGCAATTCCCAGTTGGCAAGATGTGCCGCGAACACCAGCGCGCCCTTGCCGTCGTCGCGCAACTTGATGAAGCGATCGACGCTCGTTTGCGAGAATTCGATACGACCTTCGCCCGGCCGCGCCGGATCGTGATCCCAGATGCGGTCGAGATGGGCGAACTCCGCGGCGAAACGGCCAAGGTTTTCCCAGACGCCGCCGAGAATGTCCTCGATCTCAGCGACCGATTTTTCTGGATAGGCGGCGGCGAGGTT